>NZ_AZSN01000063.1:0-21457 GCF_000576225.1 Methylibium sp. T29-B
GCCCGGCTCTCTCGGCACGCCGGCACCGCGATGCGGCCGCTGGCCGCAGCGCTGGCGCTGCTGGCGGCCGACCAGGGGGCGCGCTTCGAACTCAGCGGCGTGCCGCGCATGCACGAGCGGCCGATCGGCGACCTGGTCGATGCGCTGCGGCCCCTGGGCTGCACGATCACCTGCCTGGCCAATGAAGGCTATCCACCGCTACGGCTCGAACGCGGCACGCTGAAGCTGGACGCGCCGATCCGAGTGCGCGGCGACGTCTCCAGCCAGTTCCTGACCGCGCTGCTGATGGCGCTGCCGCTGGTCGCCGCACGCCAATCGATCACGATCGAGGTCGATGGCGAATTGATCTCCAAACCCTACATCGAGATCACGCTGGCGCTGCTGGCGCGCTTCGGCATTTCGGTGCAGCGCGAAGGCTGGCAACGCTTCGTCATCCCGCAGGGCAGCGCCTACCGGTCGCCGGGCGAGATCGCCGTCGAGGGCGATGCCTCGTCGGCCTCGTACTTCATCGCGGCCGGGGCCATTGCCGCCGCTGACACGCCCTTGCGCATCGAAGGGGTCGGCTCCGCATCGATCCAGGGCGACATCCGCTTCGTCGAAGCGGCCCGTGCGATGGGCGCCGACATCACCGAGGAAGCGAACGCCCTCGTGGTACGCCGCGGCGCCTGGCCGCTGACCGCGATCGCGCTCGACTGCAACCACATTCCCGACGCCGCGATGACGCTGGCGGCAATGGCCTTGTATGCGACCGGCACCACGCGGTTGACCAACATCGCGAGCTGGCGGGTCAAGGAGACCGACCGCATCGCCGCCATGGCCATCGAGCTCCGTAAGTTCGGCGCCACGGTTTTGGAAGGCACCGACTTCATCGAGGTCACACCGCCGGCGCGCTGGCAGGCTGCGGCGATCCACACCTACGACGACCACCGCATGGCGATGTGCGCCTCGCTGGCGGCCTTCAATCCGCTGGCCGGCGGCGACGTGCCGGTGCGCATCCTGGACCCGCGCTGCGTCAACAAGACCTTCCCGGCCTACTTCGACGCCCTGTTCGGCGTGACCCGCGCCCGGACCGACCGCGTCCCGGTGCTGACCGTCGACGGGCCCACAGCCTCGGGCAAGGGCACGCTCGGCAGTGCGCTCGCCGAACGACTGGGCTATCACCATCTCGACTCCGGAGCCCTCTACCGTGCCACGGCCCTGGCCGCGCTGCGCCAGGGCGTACCGGCCGGCGATGAAGCCGCCGTTGCGGCGATCGCGCGCGCGCTGCCGCTGCGCTTCGAGAACCAGCAGACGCTGCTGGCCGGTGAGGATGTCAGCGACGAGCTCCGCCACGAGGCGGTCGGTAGCCTGGCCTCGCAGATCGCGGCCCTGCCCGCCGTGCGTCAGGCGCTGGTGGAGTTGCAGCTCGCCTTCCGCCGCCTGCCCGGCCTGGTGGCCGATGGGCGGGACATGGGCACAGTGATCTTCCCCGGCGCCGCGCTCAAGGTCTTCCTCACTGCCAACAGCGAACAGCGCGCCAGCCGGCGGCATAAGCAGTTGATTTCAAAGGGAATTTCAGCTAATATTGAAAGTCTCCGGGCCGACTTGGAGGCACGTGACGCTCGCGATCAGCATCGCAGCGTGGCGCCCTTGAAGCCGGCCGAGGATGCCCGGTTGCTCGACAACTCGGCCCTGTCCGTCGAAACCTCGGTGGATCAGGTGCTGGATTGGTGGGACGCCGTGCAGCCCTTCGGTTCTCGCGCCACGCACGAGGATTGACGGGCGCCCCAGGTCCGCGGCTTCCCCTCAGCACTGCAAGGTGCGCTGAAGCGGCGGTTCTTTCAACCTAACCCGCCACGCAAGTGGCAAATCGCCGGAACGCCGGCCTCAGGAAACCCCAATGAGTCAAACCGCAACTGCCTCGTCGCAAGGCATGGAATCGTTCGCCGCCCTGTTCGAGGAGTCGCTCAAGCGCTCCGACATGCGTGCTGGCGAGGTGATCACTGCCGAGGTGGTCCGCATCGAGCACAGCTTCGTGGTCGTCAATGCCGGCCTCAAGAGCGAAGCCTATGTGGCGATCGAAGAGTTCAAGAACGACCAGGGAGAGCTCGAAGTCCAGGTCGGCGACTTCGTCTCCGTCGCGATCGACGCGATCGAGAACGGTTACGGCGACACCATCCTGTCGCGCGACAAGGCCAAGCGCCTCGCGTCGTGGATGTCGCTCGAGACCTCGCTCGAGTCCGGCGACTTCGTGACCGGTACCGTCAACGGCAAGGTCAAGGGCGGCCTGACCGTGCTGGTCAACGGCATCCGTGCCTTCCTCCCCGGCTCCCTGCTCGACACGCGTCCGGTCAAGGACATGACGCCGTTCGAGGGCAAGACCATGGAGTTCAAGGTCATCAAGCTCGACCGCAAGCGCAACAACGTCGTGCTGTCACGCCGCGCCGTGGTCGAGGCCTCGATGGGTGAAGAGCGCGCCAAGCTGCTCGGCACGTTGCGCGAAGGCGCCTTCGTCAACGGCGTGGTCAAGAACATCACCGAATACGGCGCATTCGTCGACCTCGGCGGCATCGACGGCCTGCTGCACATCACCGACATGGCCTGGCGCCGCGTGCGTCACCCGAGCGAGGTGGTCACGGTCGGTCAGGAACTGACCGCCAAGGTGCTGAAGTTCGACGCCGAGAAGAACCGCGTCTCGCTGGGCCTCAAGCAGATGGGCGACGACCCGTGGGTCGGCGTCTCGCGTCGCTACCCGACCGGCACCCGCCTGTTCGGCAAGATCACCAACATCGCCGACTACGGCGCGTTCGTCGAGATCGAGCCCGGCATCGAAGGCCTGGTGCACGTCTCGGAGATGGACTGGACCAACAAGAACATCGCCCCGTCCAAGCTCGTCACGCTGGGCGAAGAGGTCGAGGTCATGGTGCTCGAGATCGACGAGGACAAGCGCCGCATCAGCCTGGGCATGAAGCAGTGCAAGGCCAACCCGTGGGACGAATTCGCGCAGAACCACAAGCGCGGCGACAAGCTCAAGGGCCCGGTCAAGTCGATCACCGACTTCGGCGTGTTCGTCGGCCTGGCTGCCGGCATCGACGGCCTGGTGCACCTGTCCGACCTGTCCTGGCACGAGCCGGGCGAGGCCGCCGTGCGCAACTACAAGAAGGGCCAGGAAGTCGAGGCCCTCGTGCTGGCGATCGACGTCGAGCGCGAGCGCATCTCGCTGGGCATCAAGCAGCTCGACGGTGATCCGTTCGCCACCTTCACCACGCTCAACGACCGTGGCGCGACGGTGACGGGCAAGGTCAAGACGGTCGACGCGCGCGGCGCCGAGATCCAGCTGACCGACGACGTGACCGGCTACCTTCGCGCCAGCGAAATCTCCCGCGATCGTGTGGAAGACGCCCGCAACGTGCTGAAGGAAGGCGACGAAGTCACGGCGCTGATCATCAACGTCGACCGCAAGACGCGTTCGATCCAGCTGTCGATCAAGGCCAAGGACAACGTCGATAACCAGGAAGCCATGCAGCGCCTGGCCCAGACGTCCGAACGTGAAAACGCCGGCACCACGAGCCTCGGCGCCCTGCTGAAGGCCAAGCTGGACCAGAACAACTCCTGAGTCCCGCCGAGGCTGGAGACCTTATAGGGTTTCCAGCCTGCGCGCATGCCCTTTGCCCCCGAGGGCATGCGCGCAGGCCACAGTGCCCGGATCCAGGCCAACGAACGCCGCATCTATCATGACCCGCTCCGATCTCGTGGCCCTGCTGGGTGAGCGTTTCAGCCAGCTGACGCACCGCGACACCGAGTTCGCGGTCAAGACCATCCTCGACGCGATGAGCGATGCGCTCGCGCGCGGTCACCGCATCGAGATCCGCGGCTTCGGCAGCTTCTCGATCAATCGCCGTCCTCCGCGCATGGGGCGCAATCCCCGCTCGGGCGAGCAGGTGGTGATCCCGGAGAAGCTCGTCCCGCACTTCAAGCCCGGCAAGGCCCTCCGGGAAGCGGTCGATGCACACACCGCCGCACTCGAGGCCGAGGCTCACCAGACCGCGCGCGACGAACCCACGACCTGAGCACGACGAGGCACCCGCTTCGGTCCCGTTGCCGTCGCTAGAATCGTTGGCGATGCGTGCTCTCAACTGGCTCCTGCGAGCCGCCATCTTCTTTGCGCTGTTCGCGTTTGCGCTGAACAATCAGCACGACGCCGCGCTCAAGTGGTTCTTCGGCCATGAATGGCGCGCTCCGATGGTGTTCATCGTTCTCGGCGCCTTCGGCCTCGGCTGTGCGCTGGGCATCTTCGCGATGCTGCCGAGCTGGTGGAAGCACCGCCGCGTCGCCCAGCAGCAACTGCCGCGTACCGAGACCGCGACGACGATGCTCGATGCCGACGCCGCGCGCAGCACCGAGCCTTCCTTCCCCGAACACCCGCCCCGCGATGGACTTTGATCCGCTGACCACGCTGCCGCTGGCGCTGCTCGGCCTGATGGTGGCCTTCGCGCTCGGCTGGCTGGCTTCGCGCTTCGACGTCCGCCAGTGGAAGCGCGAGCAACAGGAATCGCCGAAGGCCTACTACAAGGGCTTGAACCTGCTGCTCAACGAACAGCAGGACAAGGCGATTGACGCCTTCATCGAGGCGGTGCAGCACGACCCGGGCACCTCTGACCTGCATTTCGCGCTCGGCAACCTGTTCCGCCGACGAGGCGAGTACGAGCGTGCGGTACGGGTCCATCAACACCTGCTCGGTCGCGGTGACCTGCCCGCCACCGAACGCGAGCGTGCCCAGCACGCGCTGGCGCAGGACTACGTGAAGGCCGGTCTGTTCGACCGCGCCGAGGCGGCCTTCCGTGCACTCGAGGGCACGGCGTTTGCCACCGATGCGCGCCTCGAGCTGTTGACGCTGCACGAGCGCTCGCGCGACTGGCATGCCGCCATCGAGACGGCTCGCAAGCTGGAGGCCGCAGGCGCCGGCTCCTTCGCCAACCGCGTGGCGCACTACGGCTGCGAGATCGCGCTGGAAGCGGATGCACGCCGCCGCCCCGATGAAGCGGAGGAAGCCCTGCGCAAAGCGCGCGAAGCTGCGCCGCAGGCACCGCGACCGCGGGTCATCGCCGGGCAGCGCCTCGCGCGCGCCGGCCAGCATCGCGAAGCACTCTCGGCATGGGACGAACTTCTCGCCACGCAGCCGGGCGCCTTCGCGCTGATCGCATCGGACTATGCCAACAGCGCGCTGGCCTGCGGTGACGCAGCCGACGCCCGCGGGCGGCTGGAAGCCGTTTACGACCGTGTTCCGAGCCTCGACATCGTGACGGCGCTGCAACAGCTCGAACCGGATCCGGCCGCGCGCCACGAACGATTGCGCCGTCACCTGCAGGCACACCCGACGCTGTCGGCCGCATCGGCCCTGCTGAAGGAGCAGCAGGCTCAAGGACTGGTCCCAACGTCGACCGATGCTGAGCAGTTGCAGCAGATCACGGCCGCCGCCGGCCGGCCGATCCGGCGCTTCCGCTGCGCAGCCTGCGGCTTCGAGGCGCAGCACTACTTCTGGCAATGCCCCGGGTGCCACAGCTGGGACAGCTATCCGCCCACGCGGTTGGAGGACCAGTGAAGAAGCCGGTGCGCGACAAGACCGAGCTCGGCCGTGCACGCGTGCTGGTGGTCGGCGACGTGATGCTGGATCGCTACTGGTTCGGTGCCGTGGAACGGATTTCGCCGGAGGCGCCAGTGCCAGTGGTGCGCGTCACGCGCGAGGAGGAACGCCTCGGCGGGGCCGCCAACGTGGCACTCAACGTCAAGTCACTCGGTGCCCGCGCGACCCTGCTGACCGTGGTCGGTGACGACGAACCGGCGCGCACGCTGAAGCGCCTGCTGGAGCGCGACGGCATCGATACGTTGCTGGGCAGCGACCCGCAGCTCTACACCATCGTCAAGCTGCGGGTGATCGGCCGCTCGCAACAGCTGATCCGCATCGATTTCGAGAACCAGCCCGACCACGAGGTGCTGGCCGAGATGCTGCAGGCCTACGAAACCACGCTCGCCGAGCAGGACGCGGTGCTGTTCTCCGACTACGGCAAGGGCGGGTTGGAACACATCCCGCGCATGATTGAATTGGCACGCCGCTCAGGCAAGCCAGTGCTCGTGGATCCCAAGGGCAGCGACTACCGCCGCTACGCGGGCGCCAGTGTGATCACACCGAACCGTGCCGAACTCGCGCAGGTCGTCGGCGCCTGGAGCAGTGAGGCGCAGTTGCGTGAGCGCGCCCAGGCGCTGCGCGTCGAGCTGGGCTTGGAGGCCCTGCTGTTGACCCGCAGCGAAGAAGGCATGACCCTGTTCGACGCACGAGGCGACACCAGCGTGCCGGCCCAGGCCCGCGAAGTGTTCGACGTGACCGGCGCCGGTGACACCGTGATCGCGACGATGGCCGCGATGATCGCCTGCGGTCTGAGTCCGCGCGAGGCGATGCCGCTGGCCAACCGAGCCGGCAGCATCGTGGTCGGCAAGTTCGGCACCGCGAGCGTCAGCTACGACGAGTTGTTCGAGTAGACCGCAGCGCTCACGGCGCGCCGTTGTCTGCTCCCGGCGACGTAACACCCCTCCGGCCGCCCTCCTGGGAAGGATGGGCAGGCTGCCAAGCGGCTTCTAGAGTGCTCTGGCGGGTCTCGAACAAGGCTCGCCATCGCAACCACTCTGGAGGAGATTCGACATGCTGAAGAAGATGCTGAGCGCGCTACTCGCGTTCTGGTTCATGGCCGCTGTCGCCGCGGTCGATGTCAACAAGGCCGACCAGGCGACGCTCGAAGGCGTCAAGGGCATCGGACCCGGCCTGTCGACGCGACTGCTCGACGAGCGCAAGAAGAGTCCGTACAAGGATTGGGACGACCTGATCGGTCGCGTCAAGGGCGTCGGCGAAGGCAATGCGCAGCGCTTCTCCGACGCCGGGCTCACAGTCAACGGCGCGAGCTACGGCGCCGCGACGAAGCCCACCAAGGTGGCGGCTCCCACGTCGTCCGCCAAGGCGTCGGCTGCCGGCAAATGAGCCCGGGGGCGCGATCGAGCCACTGGCTCACGTGCCCCAGCCGAAGAAGCGCAGCACGTCATCGCGACGCGCCAGCGTGTCGGCCTCGCCGAGCGCGATCAACTCTCGCGTGTACGGAGCTTCGAACAACAGATAGCTCGCCAGCGCGGCGCCCCGCGCGCTGTCGGGCGCCACGTCACTGACACCCACGGCCCGCAGCATCGCGCGCACCGGCGTCGGCAGCGCGTGAAGGTGTCGCGCCGCGATGTCGTCGAGCCGCTGGCTCGGCGCGATGACCAGCAGTTCAATGGGCTTGAGCTGCGTCTGTGCCAAGGCCTCCGGGCCAAGCAGCGAGAGCGTGTGGTTGATGCGCTGCAGTCGCTCGATGTCCACCGCCAGCGCGTCGAGGAAGATGTTCGATAGCGCGTGGCCGGCGATCTGCGCGAGGCTGGGGTAGCCGTTCGCCGGCGGGCGCTCGCCAGACGGCTCGTGCAGCCGACCAGCTCCAACGACGAGGATGCGCTCGGCACCGAGGTGCACCGCCGGCGAGATCGGCGCGGCCTGGCGCATCGAACCATCGCCGAAGTACTCGGCACGGCCGTGCCGGTCCAGCGAGACCGCCGGAAAGATGAACGGTATGGCCGAAGACGCCATCAGGTGCGGAATGCCGAGCGTCGCGCGCGCCGCCACGCGCTGGGAGCGTGTCCAGGCCGGCAGGTCCTGCGGCGCGTCGTAGAAGGTCACATGGTCGCCCGCGGTGTAGCTGGACGCACTGATTGCGAGGGCGCGCAGGTGTCCGGCATCGATCAGTTCCGGGATTCGATCCAGCGGCAGCAGTTGCGCGAGCAAGTCCTCGAGCGGCTCGTTGTCGAGCAGGGAGCGCGGCCGCGCCCGCCGCCAACGCGCAAGCGCCCAACCGGCGGTGAACAAGGTGAGCCAGCGCGCGCCGGTGCGGATCACGCCGAAGGCATCGGCCCGATAGACCTGTCCGGCCTCGAAATTGCGCCACACGCGCAACAGCAGGCGCACGGCCCGATCGAAATCGTCGGCGCCGCAGGCCAATGCCGCCGCGTTGATGGCACCGGCCGAGGTGCCAGCGATGACGGGAAAGGGGTTGTCGTGAGCGCGCACGCCGGCGTCGCGGCGTAGCCGGCTCAGGGCCGACAGCACGCCGACCTGATAGGCGGCGCGTGCGCCGCCGCCCGTCAGCACCAAGCCTGTGGTCTTGCTCACGCGGCGAGCATAGCCGCGGGTCAGGCAGTGACTAAGGGCGGAACTGAAGGAGAGAAGTCGCCGTTATCGTGCCGCCAGATGCGCCGAGACGGCGTCCGGCGTCAATTCAGTCACGGCCGTGCTTGCCCGGGCCGTGGCCCTTGCCGCGGTGATCGTGGTCGTCGCGACCGCGCCGCCGCTCGTCGCGCCCGCCACGCGGGTCGTGCCGGTGCTCCTCCCGATAGTGCGGCGCATAGACGTTCTGATACCAGCCGTCCTGCACGAAGTAGACCGGCTGACCGCAGGCCGCATAGCGAGCGCAATGCTTGCCCCAGTTCTTGGCGTGGCCCGGCGGCACGCGCAGATAGATCGGCCGCTGCACCACCGCATAGGGGGCCGGCGCGATGACCACCGGCTGCGGATAGATCAGCTGCGGCTGCGGGTAGTTGCCGATGTCGATGCGGCCGTAAAAGCCAGGCTGGCCGATGCTGACAGAGACCCCGACATCGGCCGCCAGCGCGGGCGCGATGGCCGAGACCGCCAGCGTAGCGGCGAGAAGCATGCGTTTCATCCAACGATCCTCTTGTGGTTGTGCACTTGTTCAACGCCTCGCGAAGCGATTCGCTGACACGACCTCAGTGTGCTGCGGCTGCCCGCTTGCCGGCACGACCACGATGTTGCAGCGTTGTAAAGAAATGCACCATCACTCGTACACCACCGCGGCCTGGCCGTGGGTGCTGGCTTTCCAGCGCGCCAGGGCCGTGTCGGTCGGGAAGAAGCGGCCATCGTCGCCGAGGTCGATCTCGCCCTGCACCGCCTCGCGGTGCAGCACCACGCGCACTGGCAGGCCCTGGACCAGGTCACCCTGGTCGGTGCGCAAGGTGCGCGGAGGGAACTCGCGCAGCAGTTCGTCGATCGGTGGCGTGACGCCGTTCACGGCCACGCGCAGATAGCGGCCGAAGCGACAGCGCGCTGCAGCCAGATCCCACACCTGCTGCACATTGAGCCGCACGCCCCCCGAAAAGCGGTCGGGCTGCACCTTGCCCTGCACGACGATGAACTCGTCCTCCACCAACTGTTCGCGGTGCGCGTTGAGCAGATCCTCGTTCGCCACGGCCTCGATCGTCTCGCTCTTGTCGTCGAGCTTGAAGATCGCAACCCGGCCACGCTGACCGTTGACGACCCGCAACTCGGTGACGATCCCCGCCAGCAACTGCGGCTCCCGGCTATCGAGCAGGTCAGCGATGCGGCGCCGCGCGAACTGCCGCACCTCGGTCTCGCATTCGTCGAACAGATGGCCCGAGAGATAGAAGCCCAGAGCCGCCTTCTCGTGCGTCAGCCGTTCCTTGATGCTCCAGGCTTCCGTCGCCACGAGATCGGGCTCGTTGGTCGAGGCGGCATGCGAGTCGCCGAAGTCGAACAGGCCGCCCTGGTCGGCGTTCGCCGCCTGCGTGTCTGCGTACTCGAAGGCGAGCGGCACGCTGGCCATCAGCACCGCCCGGTCGGCTTCGAGCGCGTCGAAGGCCCCACCCTTGATCAGTGCTTCGACCACCCGCTTGTTGACGCGACTGCGGTCCACTCGCGCGGCGAAGTCGAACAGGCTCTTGTATGGACCGCCTTCACGGCGCGCGTCGACGATCGCCTCGATGGCGCCCTGCCCCGTGCCCTTGATGGCGCCGAGTCCGTAGCGCACGCGGCCTCGCTCCTTGCCCTGCGGCGCCACCGGCTCGAAGCGGTAGCCGCCGGCATTGACGTCGGGTGCCTCGAACACCACGCCCAGGGACACCGCGTCATCGTGGAAGATCTTGAGCTTGTCGGTGTCGTCCAGCGCGACGCTCATGTTGGCCGCGGTGAACTCGGCCAGGTAATGCACCTTGGCCCAGGCCGTGTGGTAGGCCAGCAGCGCATAGGCCGCGGCATGCGACTTGTTGAAGCCGTAGCCCGCGAACTTCTCCATCAGGTCGAAGATCTCGTTCGCGAGACCTGCGCCGATGCCGTTCTTCGCAGCACCTTCCGCGAAGATGACGCGGTGCTTGGCCATCTCCTCGGCCTTCTTCTTCCCCATCGCGCGACGCAGCAGGTCCGCGCCGCCGAGCGAGTACCCGCCCAGGCGCTGCGCGACCTGCATCACCTGCTCCTGGTAGACCATGATCCCGTAGGTCTCCTCGAGCACCTCGCGCATCAGCGGATGGGGATAGTCCACGTCCTCCTTGCCGTGCTTGCGGGCACAGAAGCTCGGGATCAGGTCCATCGGGCCCGGACGGTAAAGCGCCACCAGCGCGATGATGTCCTCGAACACGCTGGGCCGCGCTTCGCGCAGCATGCCCTGCATGCCACGACTTTCCAGCTGGAACACCGCGACCGTCCTGCCTTCGCTCAGCAGCTGGTAGGTCTTGCGGTCGTCGAGCGCGATGTTCTCGAACGCGAAGTCGGCGCGATCGGCGTGGCGTGTCCGGATGAAGTCCTTGGCCAGTTCCAGGATCGTCAGCGTGGCGAGGCCTAGGAAGTCGAACTTCACGAGTCCGATTGCCTCGACGTCGTCCTTGTCGTACTGGCTCACCGCCGAATCGCTGCCCGGCTGCTGGTAGAGCGGACAGAAGTCTGTGATCTTGCCCGGCGCGATCAGCACGCCACCGGCGTGCATGCCGATATTGCGCACCGTGCCTTCCACGCGTTCGGCCAGCGCCAGCAGTTCGGCGACCTCCTCCTCCTTCTGCTCGCGCTGCTCGATCTCCGGGGCCTCCTTCCGGGCGTAGATCAGGCCCGGGTCAGGCCTGTCGCCGGGGCGCTTCAGCGTCACCGTCTTGCCGGGTGGCGCCGGCACCAGCTTGGCGATGCTGTCGACGTGGCCGTAGCCCATGCCCAGCACGCGGCCCACGTCGCGCAGCGCGGCCTTGGCGGCCATCGTGCCGAAAGTGGCGATCTGGCTCACCGCATCTCGGCCGTACTTCTGCTTCACGTAGTCGATCACGCGATCGCGGTTGCCCTGGCAGAAGTCGATGTCGAAATCGGGCATCGACACGCGGTCGGGATTCAGGAAGCGCTCGAAGAGCAGGTTGTAGGCAAGCGGGTCGAGGTCGGTGATCTTCAGCGCATAGGCCACCAGCGAGCCGGCGCCCGAGCCCCGCCCTGGCCCGACCGGACAGCCGTTGCCCTTGGCCCAGTTGATGAAGTCGGCCACGATCAGGAAATAGCCCGGGAAGCCCATCTTCAGGATCGTCTCGATCTCGAAGTCCAGCCGCTCGACGTAGCGTGCGCGATGACGCTCGCGCTCGTCCTCGTTCGGGTAGAGCTGCGCGAGCCGCTCGTTCAGCCCGGCGTGCGAGGCGTGGCGAAAGTAGTCGTCCGGCGCCATGCGCTGTCCGTCGACGATCGGTGTCGGAAAGTCGGGCAGCTGCGGTTTGCCGAGCGTCAGCGTCAGATGACAGCGGCGCGCAATCGCCAGCGTGTTGGCGATCGCCGAGGGAATGTCGGCAAACAGCTCGACCATCTGCGCGGCGGTCTTGAAATGCTGCTCACGCGTGAAGCGCTTGACGCGGCGAGGGTTGGTGAGCGTCTCGCCTTCGGCGATGCAGACGCGGGCCTCGTGGGCCTCGAAATCATCGGTACTCAGGAACTGCACTGGATGCGTCGCCACCACCGGCAGGCCCAGCTTCGCGGCGAGCGGTACCACCGCCCTCACCTGGGCCTCGTTGCCGGCTTGCCCGGCACGCTGCAATTCGAGATAGAAGCGCCCAGGGAACAGCGCAGCCAGCCGCAGCGCCTGCGCCTCGGCCCGCGCCGCATCACCGGCCAGCAGCGCCAACCCGACCGCGCCCAGGTCGCGCCGGACAGCGCGATCAGTCCATCGCCATGCTTCGCCAACTGAGGCCATGCCACGCAGGCCTGGTGGCGCTGCAGGTTCTCGGTCCACGCGTGCGAGATCAGCTCGCAGAGGTTCAGGTAGCCAGTGCGGTTCTGCACCAGCAGCAGCAAGCGGCTCGGCTGCTTCTCGTCGCCCTCGGCCTCGAGCCACAGATCCGCACCGATCAGCGGCTGCACACCCTTGCCGCGCGCCGCGCCGTAGAACTTGATCGCACCGAACAGGTTCGACAGATCGGTGATCGCCAGCGCGGGTTGCTCATCGGCCGCCGCCGCGGCCACCATGTCGTCCACACGCAGCATCCCGTCGACGACGGAGTACTCGGTGTGGGTACGGAGGTGAACGAAGCTCGGGGACGAAGTCATGCGAGGATTCTAGGGAAGCGCCCCACTGCATCGACGCTCGGATCCGCTCGATTCCCGTCAATCGCCCCATGACGCCCGGGCCCGCACGCTGCCTGCACAAGTTGTCCACCGCAGCGGTGCACAAACCTGTGGAAAACCACGGCCGATGCGCTGCGAGGCCCGGCCGATGCGCCGCCACCGGCCACTGCCTCGAATCGGGCAGGACCGGAGCCCGGGAAGGCTCAGGCCCTCTTTCGGGCAACGACCTTGCGCGGTGCTGGCTTCTTCGTCGCGGGCTTCCGGGTGGCGGCCGCCTTCGGCGTGGACTTCGGCGCTGCTGCGGGCGTCACCGACGCTTCGCTCACACGCGGACGCCCGGTCTTCAGGGTCGGCACCGCCAGCAGCGCCGAGACGAAGCGCGTGTCGGCCAGTTCGGTCAGCAACTTGATGCCGGCGCGCAGCAGCTCGCTCTTCTTCGCTGCCTGACCGAGCTTGGCGGCGCGCTGCTTCAGGTCGGCCAGCGCGGCGTACTCGCCCTTGGGGATCGTGAAGCCGTCACGGACCAGTTTCTCGCGCTTCTTCGGCGCGTCGGCGCGGTCCGGAGCAGCGGCGGCCTTGGCGCGCTTGCCCGGCGCCGGAGCGGCCTTGACCGGCTTCGCGGCGACCGCCTTGCGCCCGACGGCGCCCGTGGACTTGGATTTCGTGACCATGGAATTCCTTTGATGAATAAACAGTATTTTCAGTTTATACCGTTTATTTCTCAACGGCAAAGCGAGCCATTCCCAGCCCGCTCTCCGCTCTCTGCTACAGCCAGTGCAGCAGCTTCAGGATCAACGGCATCAGCAGCGCCGTCGCGATGCCATTCAGGCCCATGGCGAGTGCCGAGAAGGCCCCTGCCGTCTCGTTGACCTGCAGGGCGCGCGCCGTGCCGACCGCGTGCGCGGTGATGCCGACGGCGAAGCCGCGCACCGCGGGGTCGTCGATGCGCGACAGGTTCAGCAGACCCCGTGCGACGATCGCACCGCCCACGCCGGTGACCGCCACGCCCACCGCGGCAAGCGACGGCAGGCCGCCGATGCGCTCGGCCACTGCCATCGCGATCGGCATCGTGGCCGAACGCGGCGCCAGCGACAGCACCGTCTCAGGGGAGCCGCCGAGCGCCCACGCGATGCCCATGCCGGAGAGGATCGCCGTCACCGAGCCGACCACCAGGCTACCGAGATCGGCAGCCACATCCGCTTCAGGCGCTCCCACTGGCTGTACAGCGGCACGGCCAGTGCGACCGTCGCCGGGCCGATCAGGAAATGCACGAACTTCGCACCCTCGAAGTAGGTCGGATAGGGTGTGTCCGTGAGCAGCAGCACCGCGATGATCGCGACGGTCGCCGTCATCACCGGGATGAGGAACGGCGTGGCACCGCAGCGCCGGTACAGCCAGGTCGCACCGAAGTACGCCAGCAAGGTCACCGTGAGCCACAGCAGCGGCGAACTGGCCAGGAAGACCCAGACCTCGAACAGGCTGTGCTTCATTGGTCGGACGCCTTGGTGATGCGCAGCATCCAGCGCAGAGTGAAAGCGGTGACCACCAGCGTGATCGCGGCGCCGCCCACGCCCGCCGCGAGGAACGGCAGCCATTCCTGGGAAACGCGGCCGAAATGCATCATCACACCCGTGACCGCGGGGATGAACAGCAGCATCAGGTGCTGCAGCAGCCCGTTGGTGGTGTCGCGCAAGGCCTCCGGCACCCGGCCGTAGGCAATCAGCGCGGCCAACAGCAGCAGCATGCCGACCAGCGGCCCCGGCACCGACAGGCCGAGCCACTGCACCAGCACTTCGCCGATCAGTTGCAGGATGAACAAGGCAGCGATCGCGTGCAGCATCGGACACTCCGGTGAACGTGGCCGACAGAGGCTCGCCACAGCGCCAAGAGAAAAGCCCGCAAGCGCGACCGCTTGCGGGCTTCTGTCTGGTGGGCGGTGCAGGGTTCGAACCTGCGACCCCTGCCGTGTGAAGGCAGTGCTCTACCGCTGAGCTAACCGCCCGAATAATCGGGTTCGCGGGGTAACGCGAGAAGCCGGCATTATGCCATGGCGCGCCACAGCGTCTTGCCGCCGGAAACCTTGTCGAGTTCTGCGAGCACGGCCTCGTGCGCTTGACGCTCGTCGTCGCTGGGTTCGATGACGGGCAGAGCGAACTGCCGCAGGTCGATGTCCGCGACGGCGATCGCCCCGCCTGACGCTGCGCCGGCATCGATGACCAACGAGTTCTGGCCTCGCGTCATGCGGATATACACCTCCGCGAGCAGCCCTGCGTCAAGCAGCGCGCCGTGCAAGGTGCGGCTGGCGTTGTCGACCTCGAGGCGCTTGCACAGTGCGTCGAGCGAGTTGGACTTGCCAGGGAACATCTCGCGCGCCATCGTCAGGCTGTCGGTCACCGCGCCCACCTGCTCGGCGAAGCGGGGCCGCTGCAGGCGCTTCAGCTCCGCGTCGAGGAAGCCGACGTCGAAGGCCGCGTTGTGGATGATGATCTCGGCGCCAGCCAAGTACTCCATCAGCTCATCGGCAACGACCGCGAACTTGGGCTTGTCCGCCAGGAACTCGTCGGTCAGGCCGTGGATCTTCACGGCATCCTCGTGATTACGACGCTCGGGGTTCAGGTAGAAGTGCCGGTTGTTGCCGCTCAGGCGGCGGCTGAGCATCTCCACGCAACCGATCTCGATGATGCGGTCGCCGTTCTCCGGGCTTAGGCCGGTGGTCTCGGTGTCGAGGAAGATCTGGCGGCTCATGGTGAGTGCAGTGATTCTGGCTTCGGCATCACATCGCTGCGCGCCATGAGCCTACGCCGAAATCACTGACCGGCGTACCGCCGGTCAGTGATTCTCCTTGGCGTGGTTGATCGAGTAGCGCGGAATCTCCACCACCAGATCCTGCTGCGCCAGGATGGCCTGGCAGCTGAGGCGGGAGTTCGGCTCCAGGCCCCAGGCGCGGTCCAGCAGATCTTCCTCGTTCTCGTCCATCTCGTTCAGCGACGCGAAACCCTCGCGCACGACGACGTGGCAGGTGGTGCAGGCACAGCTCATCTCGCAGGCATGCTCGACCTCGATGTCGTGCTCCAGCAGCGCCTCGCAGATCGAGCTGCCGGGCGCCGCCTCGATGCTTGCGCCCTGGGGGCAGTACTCGGGATGCGGCAGGATCTTGATGATGGGCATGGCATTCTCGAACGGGGTCAGACTTCTTCGACGCGCCGGCCAGCCAGGGCCTGCCGGATGCCGCGGTTCATGCGCTCGGCCGCGAAAGACTCGGTGCCATCGGCCAGCGCCTTGACGGCCGCATCGATGGCTGCCGCATCTTCACCGAGCGCCTGCTGCTCGGCCGCGCGCATCAGCGCCTCGATGCCGGCGCGCTCGCCGTCGGCGAGCAGGTCGCCATCAGCCTCCAGCGCGGCACGGGTGGCCAGCACCATGCGCTCTGTCTCCACGCGAGCCTCGCGCAGCGCGCGGTCGCGCATGTCACCCTCTGCGGTGGTGAAGCCCTCCTGCAGCATGCGCGCGATCTGCTCATCGGCCAGGCCATAGCTCGGCTTGACCGTCACCGCCGCTTCGACGCCGGAGGTCTGCTCGCGTGCGGTGACGCTCAACAGCCCGTCGGCGTCGACCTGGAAGCTCACGCGGATGCGCGCGGCCCCGGCCACCATCGGCGGGATGCCGCGCAGTTCGAAGCGTGCGAGCGAGCGGCAATATTCGACCTGCTCGCGCTCGCCCTGCAGCACGTGGATGGCCATCGCGGTCTGGCCGTCCTTGAAAGTGGTGAAGTCCTGCGCCCGTGCCGTGGGAATGCTGCTGTTGCGCGGGATGATGCGCTCGACCAGCCCGCCCATCGTCTCGAGACCCAGCGACAGCGGCGTCACGTCGAGCAGCAGCAGGTCGTTGCCGGAGGCATTGCCCGCCAGCTGGTGCGCCTGGATCGCGGCGCCCAGCGCCACCACTTCGTCAGGGTTCAGGTCGGTCAGCGGCGAGCGGCCGAGGTAGAGCGTGACGGCCTCGCGGATCTGCGGCATGCGGGTCGAGCCGCCGACCAGCACGACGCCCTTGACCTCGTCCTTGCTCACCTTGGCATCGCGCAACACCTTGCGCACCGCGGCCAGCGTGCGGTCGGTGAGCGGCTTGGTGAGCGCCTCGAACTGCACGCGCGTGACCGCGAGGTCCAGCAAGCCGGCACGGAGCACGACCTGCATGCGCGCCTCGGCCGCGGACGACAAGGCTTCCTTGACGGCTCGCGCGGCGACCAGCACCGCCCTCTTGTCCTGCGCTGTCTCGGCCGCGAGTCCGGCACCGGCCAGTGCCCAGTCGGCCAGAGCATGGTCGTAGTCGTCGCCTCCCAGTGCGGAGTCGCCGCCGGTCGCGACGACTTCGAACACGCCTTCGCTCAAGCGCAGCAGCGAGATGTCGAAGGTACCGCCGCCCAGATCGTAGACCGCGTAAAGGCCTTCGCTGCCGTTCTCCAGACCGTAGGCAATCGCCGCCGCGGTGGGCTCGTTGATCAGGCGCAGCACGTTCAGGCCGGCCAGTTGCGCCGCGTCCTTGGTGGCCTGGCGCTGCGCGTCGTCAAAGTAGGCCGGCACCGTGATCACCGCACCGAACAGCTCGTCGTCGAAACTGTCCTCGGCGCGGAAGCGCAGTGTCGCCAGCAGTTCGGCCGACACCTCGACCGGCGTCTTCACGCCATCGCGGGTGGCCACGCTCACCATGCCCGGCTGGTCGACGAAGCGGTACGGCAGCTTCTCGCGGTCGTCGATGTCGGTCAGCGCCCTGCCCATGAAGCGCTTGGCAGAGACGATGGTGTTCTCGGGGTCCTCGGCCTGCGCCGCCAGCGCATCGAAGCCGATCGCGCGGCGACCGCCTTCGAGGTAGCGCACCGCCGAAGGCAGGATCACGCGGCCTTCGTCGTCGGGCAGGCATTCGGCGACACCGGAGCGCACCGCAGCCACCAGCGAATGCGTGGTGCCGAGATCGATGCCGACCGCGATGCGCCGCTGGTGCGGGTCCGGCGACTGGCCGGGTTCGGAGATTTGCAGCAGAGCCATTCGTCTATTGTCCCAGCGCTTCCAGGCGCCGATCGAGATCGTGCGCAAAGCGCTCGACGAACATGAGGGCTCTGACCTGCTGCGCTGCGGCAGCCCAGTCGCGGCGCTCGTCGAGCGTGGACTCCAGTTCAGCCAGGGCCGCGCGGCGGAACGCCAGCACCTCGTCGTTGAGCGACTCCACGGCCGCGCCGTCGCGCGCGTCGTCGAGCGCCTCGCGCCAGGCCATCTGGTGGATCAGGAAGCTCGCTGGCATCGCCGTGTTGTTCTCGGCATCGACCTTGGCGCCCTGCAACTCGCACAGGTAGGCCGCGCGCTTCAGCGGATCCTTCAGCCGTGCATAGGCCTCGTTCACGCGCACGGCCCACTGCATCGCGACGCGCTGCGCCGCCGCGCCCTCGGTCGCAAACCGATCAGGGTGCACCTCGGCTTGCAGCGCCTTCCAGCGTGCATCGATCTGCACACGATCCTGGGCACAGCGCCTCGGCAGGCCGAAGAGTTCGAAATCGTCGCTGTCGAGCTTCATCGTCGTCGGGGGATCAAAAAAAGGGCGCGGCCGTGCCGCGCCCTTTTATGCATCGTCGGTTTCAGATCCGGAACGATTCACCGCAACCACAGCGGTCGCGTTCGTTCGGGTTGTTGAACTTGAAGCCCTCGTTCAGACCTTCGCGCACGAAGTCGAGCTGCGTGCCTTCGATGTACGGCAGGCTCTTCGGGTCGACCAGCACCTTCACGCCCTGGTCCTCGAAGATCACGTCCTCGGGTGCCGCCTCATCAGCGTACTCGAGCTTGTAGGCCAAGCCGGAGCAGCCGGTGGTCTTGACACCCAGACGCACACCGACGCCCTTGCCGCGCTTGCCCAGGTAGCGCGTCACGTGGCGTGCCGCAGCAGGAGTCAGGGTGACGGCCATCGTGGTCAGTGCGTTGCGGTCGCGGCGGCAGGCTGCGCGTTGCCATGCTTGGCCTTGTAGTCGCTCACGGCCGCCTTGATCGCGTCCTCGGCCAGGATCGAACAGTGGATCTTCACCGGCGGGAGCGCCAGCTCCTCGGCGATCTGGGTGTTCTTGATCGTCAGCGCTTCGTCGAGCGACTTGCCCTTGACCCATTCGGTGACCAGCGAGCTCGACGCGATCGCCGAACCGCAGCCATAGGTCTTGAACTTGGCGTCCTCGATCAGCCCGGTCGCCGGGTTGACCTTGATCTGCAGCTTCATCACATCGCCGCAGGCCGGAGCCCCAACCATGCCGGTGCCGACCGTGTCGTCGCCCTTCTCGAAGGAACCGACGTTGCGGGGATTCTCGTAGTGCTCAACGACTTTTTCGCTATAGGCCATGCTGCTGCTCCTGAAACTCGGTCGAACGGGGTGCCGGGGCGAGGCTCAGTGCGCCGCCCACTGGATGGTGCTGATATCGACGCCGTCCTGGTACATCTCCCAAAGCGGCGACAGTTCGCGCAGTTTGGCCACGTTGTGGCGGATGGTGCCGATGGCGTAATCGATCTCTTCCTCGGTCGTGAAGCGGCCGATGGTCATGCGCAGGCTGGAGTGCGCCAGTTCGTCGCTGCGGCCCAGCGCGCGCAGCACGTAGCTCGGCTCCAGGCTGGCCGAGGTGCAGGCCGAACCCGACGACACCGCGAGACCCTTGATGCCCATGATCAGCGACTCGCCCTCGACAAAGTTGAAGCTCATGTTCACGTTGTGCGGCACGCGCCGCTCGGCGTGGCCGTTCAGGAAGGTCTGCTCGATGTCGGCCAGGCCGTCGATCAGGCGCTTCTGGAGCATGCGAATGCGCTCGCTCTCGGTGCCCATCTCCTCGCGCGCGATGCGGAAGGCCTCGCCCATGCCGACGATCTGATGCGTGGGCAGCGTGCCGGAGCGCATGCCACGCTCGTGGCCGCCGCCATGCATCTGCGCTTCCAGCCGCACGCGCGGCTTGCGGCGCACGTACAGCGCACCGATGCCCTTGGGACCGTAGGTCTTGTGCGAGGCCAGGCTCATCAGGTCGACCGGCAGCGTGGCCAGATCGATCGCGACCTTGCCGGTCGCCTGGGCCGCATCGACATGGAACACGATGCCGCGCTCGCGGCACAGTGCACCGATCGCCGGGATGTCCTGGATGACGCCGATCTCGTTGTTGACGAACATCACCGAGACGAGGATCGTGTCAGGCCGGATCGTGGTCTTGAGCAGGTCGAGGTCGATCAGACCGTCTTCCTGAACCTCCAGGTAGCTCACCTCGAAACCCTGGCGCTCGAGTTCGCGCATGGTGTCGAGCACCGCCTTGTGCTCGGTCCGGACCGTGATCAGGTGCTTGCCGCGCGTCTTGTAGAACTGCGCCGCGCCCTTGAGCGCGAGGTTGTTGGACTCGGTCGCGCCGGAGGTCCAGACGATCTCGCGCGGGTCCGCACCGATCAGTGCCGCCACCTCGCCGCGTGCCTTCTCGACCGCCTCTTCGGCCTCCCATCCCCATGCGTGGCTGCGCGAGGCTGGATTGCCGAAGTGCTCACGCAGCCAGGGAATCATCGCGTCGACGACGCGGGGGTCGACCGGCGTCGTGGCGCCGTAGTCCATGTAGATCGGAAAGTGCGGGGTCATGTCCATGGCGGGCGGCTCCCTGGCATCAGGGCGTGGCTGGCGGGAGCGGAAGGCGGTTGATTACTTGCTGAAGGAGCTGCCGAGCGCGAACACGGAGTTCGGCGCAGTGATCTTGATCGGCTTGACGACCGGCTGCGACGAGATCGCCCGCTTGACCGGCGCCTCCTCGATCGACACACCCTTGGCGAGCTGGTCGTCGACCAGCTTGCGCAGCGAGATCGAGTCCAGGAACTCGATCATCTTGGTGTTCAGGCTGGCCCACAGGTCGTGCGTCATGCAGCGGCCCGAATCCTCGCCCATGCAGTTTTCCTTGCCGCCGCAACCTGTGGCGTCGATCGGCTCGTCGACCGCGACGATGATGTCGGCGACCGTGATCTCCTCGGCCTTGCGACCCAGCGAATAGCCGCCGCCCGGGCCACGGGTCGACTCGACCAGCTCATGACGGCGCAGCTTGCCGAACAGCTGTTCCAGGTAGGACAGCGAGATCTGCTGGCGCGAACTGATCGCGGCAAGCGCAACCGGGCCGCTGTGCTCGCGCAGGGCCAAGTCGATCATGGCGGTGACGGCAAAGCGGCCTTTGGTGGTGAGACGCATACTGAACTCCTTGAGGCGCGTGGCTGGCGGACCGGGTATCCGGGGGTCGCTTCACTGCGAGCCATCGGGACTTAATCCCGACTGAATAGCTCAATTATAGGTGAAGCCGACTTATTTGGTCGGACACGTCCCCGTAAGTTCCCCTACTCGCGACCCGGAGTTCGAGCCAGGTGCTCGATCAGCCCGTCGCAGGCTGCCTCCACCAGATCCAGCACGTGGTCGAACCCGGCCGCGCCACCATAATAGGGGTCAGGTACAACTTCACTGCCCGCCGCGCGGCCGAATTCCATCAGCCGCCGGAGCTTGCGCTGGGCCTGCGGTGGGCAGCGCTCCTGCAGCAGTGCCAGATTGTCCCAATCCATCGCCAGCAGCAAGTCGAAGCGCTCGAAATCGTCGTCATCCACCGCGCGGGCCCGTTGCGCCGACAGATCGTAGCCGCGCCGCGCGGCATGCGCCTGGCTGCGCTCGTCCGGCGGCTCGCCCACATGGTAGGCATGGGTGCCCGCCGAATCGACGAGCACCCACTCGGCCATCCCGGCCGCGGCCAGCCTCGCGCGGAGCACGCCTTCGGCCGTGGGGCTGCGGCAGATGTTCCCCATGCAGACCATGAGGACACGGATCGGTGGCGGGGCTTCGGGCACGGGCTTCTCCATCGCGAGCCGTGATTCTCGACGAAGCCTCCGCGCTGGCGCGCCATGCGCACCGCCACACCGAGGCGAATCCGGCGCTGTCGGCCGGCCCACCTGCCGAGCTGCGAATCCTCAGCGGCCGAGCGCCTTCGCGGAG
>NZ_AZSN01000064.1:0-21101 GCF_000576225.1 Methylibium sp. T29-B
GCGGACACGGCGCGGTGCGGCTCAGCGCGTGTCGGGCGCGTCGCGGGCATCGCGGGCGTCGCGCTCGATGTCGGCCTGCAGCGCCGCCCAGCCCTCGCGGCCGAGTCCGCGCAGCGTGCGGATGTTGGCCTCGTAGATGGACTCGGCCTCGGGGAAGGCCGCCACGGCACGGTCGATGCTGGCCTCGCGCAGCAGGTGCAGCGTCGGGTAGGGTGCACGGTTGCTGGCGTTCTCGGCATCGTCGGGCGCGGTGCCGGCGAACTGGTAGTCCGGATGGAAGCTCGCCACTTGCAGCACGCCCTCGAAACCCAGGCGCTCGATCGCGGCATCGACCCGGTCGAGGAAGTCGTTGTAGTCGAGAAAATCGCCCAGCACCTGCGGATGCATCAGCAGCGTGGTGTCGACCTCCGCCGGGTCGGCCTCGGCCAGCGCGCGCAGTTCGCGGCACAGCTCGTCGAGCAGGCGCTCGGGCTCGGCGGCCTCGCTGACGACATAGCGCACCTGGCCCTTGGCCTCCACCGCCTTGGCGAAGGGGCAGAGGTTCAGGCCGATCACCGCATGCCTCAGCCACGCCCGGGTGCGGGCGATCACGAGCGCGGCGTCGACGGGCGGCGGCGGGGGCGACATGGGCTGGGCGTTCCGTGCGGCCGCGTGCGATGGCGCGCGGCCCTGCCGGCGAGTCTCAGGGCGCGAGCAGCCGGTTGACGCTGCCCACGTCGTCGGGCTTGAGCGTGCCCGCCGCCTGGCGCAGCAGCAGGTTGCCCAGCACCACGTCGTAGCGGGCGCGCGCCAGGTCGCGCTGGGTGGTGTAGAGCTGCGTCTGCGCGTTCAGCACGTCGAGGTTGACGCGCACGCCGACCTTGTAGCCGAGCTGGGTGGCCTCGAGCGCGAGCTTGTTGGAGGCCTCGGCGGCTTCGAGGGCCTTCACCGTGGCCAGGCCCGACTGGACGGTGAAGTAGGCCTGGCGCGTGCCCTGGGTGACGCTGCGGCGCGCGAACTCCAGGTCGTTGCGCGACTTCTCCTCCAGCGACAGCGTTTCCTTCACGCGGTTCTGGATCGAGTAGCCGGCGAACAGGGGCAGGTTCAGCTCCACGCCGATCTGCGCGCTGGTGGTGCTGCCGCTCAGACCGCTGCCGGCGGTGCGGCCGGTGTTGCGGTTGCGGCCGACGCCGCCCACGAGGTCGACTGTCGGCAGGTGGCCGGCACGCGCCTTCTCGGTCTCGAGCTGCGCCACCTCGTAGGCCAGCTGGGCCTTGCGCACGCTGGGCGACTGGCCCGCCTGCGTCACCCAGTCCTCCACGTTGGCCGGCAGCACCTCGGGCAGCTGCACCGGGACCGTCAGCGGCCGCGGTTCGACGTCGGTGCGCCCGACGAGCTGGTCGAGTGCGATGCGCCGTACGCGCAGGTCGTTCTCGGCGGCGATCTCCTGCGCGGTGGCGAGGTCGTAGCGGGCCTGCGCTTCGCGCGTGTCGGTGATGGTTGCGGTGCCGACCTCGAAATTGCGCTTCGCCGAGGCCAGCTGCTCGGCGATGGCGGTCTTGTTGGCGCGTGTCGTCGCCAGCGTGTCCTGTGCCGCCAGCACGTCGAAGTAGGCCTGGCTCAGCCGCACCACCAGGTCCTGCTCGGCGCTCTCGAGGTCGGCCATCGACACCGCATAGCTCTTCTCGGCCTGATCGATCGTGCTGCTGTTGCTGCGGTTGAACAGCGGTTGCAGCGCCGAGATCTGCGCGCCGGTGCTGGTGCCGCTCGCGCTGCCGGCCGATGTGTCGGTCTCGCTGCGGGTGGTGCTCGCCGACAGGGCCACGCTCGGGCGGTTGAGCGCCTTCACCTGCTCGTAGCGGAACTGTGCCGAATCGGCCAGCGCGCGGGCCGCCAGGTAGCTGGCGTCGTAGCCGCGTGCGGCGTCGTACAGCGACTGCAGGCTCTGAGCCTGCGCCACCGCGGCGGCACCGAGCAGCAGACCAGCCGTCAGCGCCCGGGCCAGGCGGTGCCGCCGCGGCAGCGGCGACGGCGGGCAGTGCGAGGAGCGCTGGGGCATGGGGATCTTTCTGCAGGGACCCGGCACGCGGGATCAGAAACTGAAGGAGGAGGGTTCGCCGAAGCCGTCGAGTCGCGGCGCAAGCGTGTCGAACAGCTCCACGCTGTGGAAGCCGCCGCCCTCGGTGCGGGTCACGAGCACGGCGCGCATCACCGGATCCCGGCCGACGATGGCGGCGAGTCGCCCGCCCACCTTGAGCTGGTCGAGCAGGCCGCGCGGGATCTCGGCCACCGAGCCCGACAGCGCGATCACGTCGAACGGGCCGTCGGTTGCCGTGGCGCGCGAACCGTCGGCCTCGCGCACCTCGACGTTGACGACCGCCGCGCGCTGCAGGTTGATGCGGGCCTGCAGCGCCAGCGCGGGGCGGATCTCGAGGCTGAGCACTTCACGGGCCTTGTGGCCAAGCAGCGCGGCCATGAAGCCCGACCCCGTGCCGACCTCGAGCACGCGCTCGTGCTTGTGCACCGCCAGCTCCTGCAGCAGGCGGGCCTCGACCTTGGGCGACAGCATGAACTGCCCCTCGGCCAGTGGCAGCTCCATGTCGGTGAAGGCCAGGGCGCGGTAGGCCGACGGCACGAACTCCTCGCGGCGTACCACGGCCAGCAGCGACAGCACCGAGGAGTCCAGCACATCCCAGGGGCGGATCTGCTGTTCGATCATGTTGAAGCGGGCTTGTTCGATGTTCATGAGGCTCTCGCGGAAGGGGGTTTGCAAGGCGGCGAATTCTATTTCGGGGGTGGAATCGGTCTCACGACAGGGCGTCCGCTTGTGCGGTACCACCCGGCGCCGGCCGGTGCGGGTGCCAGCGGCGACGCGCCCAGCTGGCCAGGTCGTCAAGGTAGCAGTAGATCACCGGCACCACCACCAGCGTCAGCAGCGACGAGGTGATCACGCCGCCGATCACGGCCTGGCCCATCGGCGCGCGTTGCTCCGAACCCTCGCTGAGCGCAAAGGCCAGCGGCACCATGCCGAAGATCATGGCCAGCGTGGTCATCAGGATCGGCCGCAGGCGCACCTGCGCGGCGTGCAGCAGGGCGTCCTCGCGGCCCATCGGGGCGTGCTCCCCGGCGGCGCCGTGCGTGCCCTCGCGCGAGCGGATCGCGAAGTCGACCAGCAGGATGGCGTTCTTGGTGACCAGGCCCATCAGCATCACGATGCCGATGATGCTGAACATGTTGAGCGTGGAGCGGAACGCCAGCAGCGCCAGCACCACGCCGATCAGCGTGAGCGGCAGCGAACTCATCAACGCCAGCGGCTGCAGGAAGCTCCGGAACTGGCTGGCGAGGATCATGTAGATGAAGACGACGGCCAGTGCCAACGCACCGATCGCATAGCTGAACGACTCCTGCATGTTCTTGGTCGAGCCGCCGAAGCTGTAGCGGTAGCCAGGCGGCCAGGCCACGCTGTCGAGCAGCTTGCGGATGTCCGCCGACACATCACCCGAGCTGCGGCCGAAGGCGTTGGCGTCGATGTTGATCTCGCGATTGAGGTCACGGCGGTTGATCTGGTTCGGGCCGGTCGACGGGCTCACCTCGGCCACCTGCGACAGTCGCACGATGCGCGGCGTGCCGTCGGCCGCGGCCGTCACGTTGAGCGGCAGCCGCGCCAGGTCGGCCAGCGAGTGGCGGCTCTCGGGCGCGAGGCGCACGTTCACGTCGTAGTTCTCGCCGTCCGGCGCGCGCCAGTTGCCCACCGTGGTGCCCGCCACGAGCGTGCGCAGGCTGCCGGCGAGCGCGTCGACGTTGAGCCCTGCGTCGGCCGCGGCGTCGCGCTTCACCTCGATCGACACCGTGGGCTTGTCGGGCTTGAGCGTGCTGTCCAGATCCACCAGGCCGGGGATGTCTCGCAGCTTCGCGGTGATCAGCGCGGACAGGCGCGCCAGCTCGGAGAGATCGGGGCCCTGGATCGAGAACTGCAGGCTCTTGCCGCCGCCCAGGTCGGTCTGGCCGATGTTGGTGACCGTGATGCCGGGGATGCCGGCAAGGCGTTCGCGCAGCGGCACCGCCAGTTGCGCCACGTCGCGTTCGCGATCCTTGCGGTCGACCAGCCGCACGTAGACAGCGCCGTAGATCTTGCCGAGCGCCTGGCCGCTGTTGATGGTGGTGACGGTGTAGCGCACCTCGGGCATCTCGCGCAGCACCTGATCGATCTGCTTCGCGCGCTGCTCGGTGAGTTCGATCGACGAGCCGACCGGCGTGTAGAAGTTGAGCTGGGTCTCCGAGAAGTCGGCCTTGGGCACGAACTCGGCGCCGAGCAGCGGGATGACGAAGAAGCTGCCCGCGAAGGTGGCAGCGGCCAGGCCCAGCGTCGCGAGCCGGTGCGCGAGCGACCAGCGCAGGATGCGCTGGTAGCCGTTCGACAACCGGCCGGTGAAACGGTCGAACGCGCCGGTGACGCGACCGATGGTCCGGTCGTACAACGTGAGCGGCGCACCGCGGTGGATGCCGTGAGCCTGCGGGTCGTTCCACACGCTCGACAGCATGGGGTCGAGCGTGAAGCTCACGAACATCGAGATCAGGACCGCCGCGACGATGGTGAGCCCGAACTCGTGGAAGAACTTGCCCACGATGCCGCCCATGAATCCGATCGGCAGGAACACCGCGACGATGCTCAGCGTGGTGGCCAGCACTGCGAGGCCGATCTCCTGGGTGCCGTCGAGTGCGGCCTGGTGCGGGCTCTTGCCCATCTGCACGTGGCGCACGATGTTCTCGCGCACGACGATCGCGTCGTCGATCAGCAAGCCCACGCACAGGCTCAGCGCCATCATCGTGATGGTGTTGATGGTGAAGCCGAACGCGTACATGAACAGGAAGGTGCCGATCAGCGCGATCGGCAGCGTCAGGCCGGTGATGACGGTGGAGCGCCAGGAGTTGAGGAACAGGAACACGATCAGGATCGTCAGCGCCGCGCCCTCGATCAGCGTGCGCTTGACGTTCGCCACCGACACGCGGATCGAGCGCGAGTTGTCGCGGTTGATCTCGGTGCGGATGCCCGGCGGCGTCACGTCGCGGGCGTTCTCCAGTGCGCGCTGCAGCCCGTCGACCACGGCGATGGTGTTCTCACCCTGAGATTTCTGCACCGACAGCAGCACGGTGCGCTGGCCGTTGTAGAGCGCCAGCGTCTCCAGCTCCTGCGGACCGTCCACCACGTCGGCCAGCTGGCGCAGCCGGATCGGCGCGCCAGCGCTCAGGTTGTTGCCGGCGGCACCCTTGCGCGCGACTACGATGTCGCGGAAATCCTCCGGCGTCTTCATGCGCGCGTTGATCTGCACCACGCGCTCCTGCTCGCGCGAGCGGATCGCGCCCATCGGCAGCTCCTGGTTCTCGCTCTTCACCGCGGCCAGCACCTGCTCCACGCTGACGCCCAGCGCTTCCATCGCCGCGGGCCGCAGGTAGATGTTGATCTCACGCTCCAGCCCGCCGATCAGCGATACCGCGCCGACGCCGCGCACGTTCTCCAGGCGCTTCTGCAGCACCTGGGTGGCCCACGTGGTGAGCTCCTGGGTGCTGCGCCGGCCGTCCTCGGACAGCACGGCGACGTTGAAGACCGGCTGGCTGGCCGGGTCGAAGCGCGAGACGCGCGGCTCCTCGACCTCCTCGCGCAGCAGCGGGCGGACCAGCGCGACCTTCTCGCGCACGTCCTCGGCGGCCTTGCGGCCGTCGACGTCGAGGTTGAACTCGATGATGACGATCGAGCTGCCCTCGTAGGAGCGCGAGTACAGCGAGTTGATGCCGGCGACGGTGTTGACCGCCTCCTCGACCTTCTTCGTCACCTCGCTCTCGACGATCTCGGGCGAGGCGCCGGGGTAGTCGAACTGCACCACGACGGTGGGAAAGTCGATGTTGGGGAACTGGTCGACCGACAGCCGCTGGTAGCTGAACAGGCCCAGCACGACGAAGGCGAGCATCACCATCGTGGCCATCACCGGGTTGGCGATCGAGACGCGGGTGAACCACATGGGGCGGTCGCTGTCCTGCGTTTCAGCGCGTCGTGGTGGCGCCCGAAGAGGCCGACGCGGTGGCCGGCGCGGGCGCCTCGCCGGGCGCTGGCAGCCGCACCCGGGTGCCTCGCGCACCGCACCCACGGTGCGCGCAGCACCGTGCTGCCGTCGGCGATGCCGGAGTTCACCTCGACCAGCGCCTCGTCGCCGCGGGCCGCGGCGTCCGCCCGCAGGCCCAGTTCGACGCCGTGCTGCACCACCCGGCCGTCCTCGACCGCCAGCACATAGGGGCGTGCCTGATCGATGCGCACGGCCGTCGCCGGCACGCTGCTCGCGGTGCGGCGCTCCAGCTCGATGCGCCCCTTGGCGAACAGGCCCTGGCGCAGGCCGGGCTGGGGCTCGACCGCGAGATAGACCATTACCGCACGCGTGCCGGCCTGGGCGGCCGGGTTGATGCGGGCCACGCGCGCCAGCACCGGCGCCGCGATGCCGTCGACCTGCAGGCGGGCGGCCGCTCCGATGCGTACCGCGCCCACGTCCTCGGGCGCGACCGCCGCCTCGAGCTCGATCCGCGACAGATCGACGATCTCGACCAGCTTCGCGTCGACCGCCACGCGTTCACCGGGCTGCGCAGCGCGCTGCGACACCTCGCCGGCGATCGGCGCACGCAGCACCGTGTCGTTCTGGGCCTTGCGCGCCAGTTCGGCAGCCGCCCGGGCCGCCTGCAACGCCGCACGTGCGGCGGCCGCGTTCGAGACCGACGTGTCGAGCGCGTTCTTCGAGATGAAGCCCTGATTCACCAGGGCGCGGTTGTTCTCCAGCGCGCGCTCGGCGATGTCGAGCTGCGCGCCGGCCTGGGCCGACTGCTCCTGCGCCTGGCGCAGCTTCCAGGCGTACTCGGTCGCGTCGATTCGACCCAGCACTTGGCCGGCCGTGACACGATCGCCCTCGCGCACGCTGAGCTGCTGCACCTCGCCCGCCACCTTGGCCTTCACCACCGCGGAATTCACCGCCTTCAGTGCGCCGGTGATCTCTAGCGTGCGCAGCAGCTCGCGCGGCTGAACCCGGGCCACGTCCAGCGGCGCGAGTTCGAGGGCCACGTCGGCAGGGTGCGCCAGCATGCGGCCCTGCTCGGCCTTGCGTGCCAGCAGGCCGCGGCCCAGCGCCGCGCCGACCAGCAGCAGCACGACGGCGGCGCCGGTCCACCACGCCGCCCGGCGCTTCATGCCTTCGCTTTCCGCGGGCCGCCGCGTGGCGCAGTGCGCGGCACGAGGCCGTTGAGCACCAAGTCGACCTGCATTGCGACCACGCGCGGCGCGTCGAGGCGGCGATCCAGATTCGGGCAGGCGCCCATCGAATGCTTGTGCAGCATCAGGAACAGCATCGGCGCCATCAGGGCATGCACCACGTCGTCGACCGCCACCGGGCGGAACTCGCCGCGGTCGATGCCACGCTGCACCACCCCGCCGATCATGCGTTCGGCCGGCAGCACCACTTCGTCGAGGTAGAACTGCGCGATGTCGGGGAAGTTGCGAACTTCCGAAATGATCAGCTTGCAGATGCCCGAGGCGCGGGTCTCGCCGATGCGGCGCCACCACTCGGCCATCAGGTGGGCCAGCAGCTCGGCCGTCGGCCCGTCGAAGCCGCGCACGATGTCCTCGCCCTCGGCGATCTCCTGCGAGATGTTCTCGCGGATCACCGCCTTCAGCAGTTCTTCCTTGCTGGGGTAGTAGAGGTAGAGGGTGCCCTTGGAGACGCCGGCGCGCGCCGCCACCTCCTCCGAGCGCGTCGCCGCGAAGCCCTTCTCGACGAACAGATCGAGGGCGGCGTCGAGCAACTCCTGCGGGCGCGCTTCCTTGCGCCGCTGGCGGGTGGAGGGGAGGGAGTCGGCAGTTCGTGACATGGATTTACTGACTGATCGGTCATTAATGTAGCGCCGGCCCGCAAGGGGGTCAAACCAGGCACGGCAGATCCCGACCGCAGTGCCGAGGATGCCGCTGAGCGCCGTCGCGACGGTGCCTCGCCGGTGGCGATCCGGTAAAGATCGGTGAAGCCTTCACGCATCCCCGCGATCATGGGGCTCGCCGTGGCCCGGCGGCGCGGCGCGGTCAGGGTCGGCAGCTAACATCGATCGCTTTGCCGCACCGGAGACGTTTTCTTGGACATCCTGCTGCTCGTCAAGGCCGCGATCATGGGCATCGTCGAGGGACTCACCGAGTTCCTGCCGATCTCGAGCACCGGGCACCTGATCCTGACCGCGTCGCTGCTCAACTTCACCGGCGAGATCGTGAAGGTGTTCGACATCGCGATCCAGACCGGCGCCATGTTCGCCGTGATCTGGGAGTACCGGGTGCGCCTGCGGGCCACGGTGGCCGGCATCACGCACGAGGCGGTGGCGCAGCGCTTCGTGCGCAACCTGCTGATCGCCTTCGTGCCGGCGGTCATCTCCGGCCTCGCGCTGGGCGGGCTGATCAAGGAGCACCTGTTCCATCCGGTGCCGGTGGCGACGGCCTTCGTGGTCGGCGGGCTGATCATCCTGTGGGTCGAGCGCCGCCACCGGGCGCTGTTCGGTGATCGCGATCTCGAGGGCGGGCGCGTGGCGCGCGTCGAGACGATCGACGACATGAGCGCCCTCGACGCCCTGAAGGTCGGCCTGGTGCAGTGCGCGGCGCTGATCCCGGGCACCAGCCGCTCGGGCGCCACCATCATCGGTGCGATGCTGTTCGGCTTTTCGCGCAAGGCGGCCACCGAGTTCAGCTTCTTCCTCGGCATCCCGACGCTGATGGGCGCCGGCGCCTATTCGCTGATCAAGCAGCGTGACCTGCTGAGCTGGGGCGACCTGCCGGTGTTCGCGGTCGGTGTGGTGTTCGCCTTCCTCAGCGCGCTGGTCTGCATCCGCTGGCTGATCCGCTACGTGTCGACGCACGACTTCACCGTGTTCGCCTGGTACCGCATCGCCTTCGGCGGCCTGGTGCTGCTGAGCGCCTGGGGCGGCTGGGTGGACTGGAAGGACTGAGCAGAAGGGAGGGCGGCGCTCAGCGCTGCCTGAAGCGTTCCAGCGTGGCGAGCACGATCCGCGTCGCGCCGTCCAGCGACGACGGCGCGCGGTGCGCCACGCCGAGGCTGCGGGTCAGCGCCGGTCGCAGCGGGATCAGCTGCACCGGATCGGCGCCCGCGGCCACCGCGACTGCCGAGCTCTCCATTGGCAGGATCGCGGCGCCATACCCGGCCGCTACCAGGCTCTTGATCGCCTCCGTGTAGTTGAGCTCGATACGGGCACGCGGCGCGTGGCCGGCGGCGGCAAACCACTCCATCGTCATCCGGTACATGCGGGTCGTCGCATCGTTGAAGATCAGCGGCTGCGCGGCCAGCCAGTCCGGCGTTGCCGCCCGGGGGGCACGCCAGCGCGGCGGCACGAAGGCCCTCATCGGGTCGTTGCGCCAGTGCGTCACCACGAGATCGCGCACCGGCGGCTGCGGCAGTGCGATCAGGCCGATGTCCAGCGTGCCGGCGGTGAGCCGCTCCATGCAGTGGTTCGATCCGAGGATGGCCACCTCCACATCGATGCCCGCATGCTCATGTTCGAGCACCTTCAGCACCTGCGGCAGCAGGTGCACGATCACACCGGTCGAGGTGCCCAGGCGCACGCGCCCGGCCTGACCGCGGGCGTGGCGCTGCACGGTGTCGACGGCCTCGTCAGCGTCGCGCAGCAGGCGCCGGGCACGATCGATCAGCGCGGCGCCGGCGGCCGTGGGCGAGACGCGCCGGCTGCCGCGCACGACCAGCGGCGTTCCGAGCCGCGATTCCAGCTCGCCGATGTGCAGGCTGACTGTGGGTTGAGCCAGGTGCAGCGCCCTCGCGGCGGCCGAGAACGTGCCCAGGTCGGCGATCGACACCAGGGTGCGCAGTTGGTCGAGGTTGAGCCCACGCATCAGGAAGTCTGATAGAAACCCTCAGTAATCTCAACTTTCACGATAGCACGACGCATTGCACGATGTGGTCCTGTGCTCGCGAAGGGAGATGCCCATGACAACGAACCCCAAGATCCGGACCGGCCCGCGGCCGTCCTTCCTGCACCGGCTGCGGGCGGCGTGGGCGGCGCACCGCATGCGCCGCGTTGCAGTGGGCGAACTGCAGGCCATGTCGGAACACGAGCTCAAGGATCTCGGCATCGGCCGCTCCGAGATCCCGGCGCTGGCGCGGGCTCAGCCGCGGACGAACACCAGATCCCAGACGCCGTGGCCCAGTCGCAGGCCGCGCTGCTCGAACTTCGTCAGCGGCCGGTACTCGGGCCGCGGCGCGTAGCCGTCGGCACTGTTGCGCAGCGCCGGCTCGGCTCCCAGCACCTCGAGCATCTGCTCGGCATAGGGCTGCCAGTCGGTGGCGCAGTGCAGGTAGCCGCCCGGCGCGAGCCGCGTCACCAGTCGCTCGACGAACGCGGGTTGCACCAGGCGGCGCTTGTGGTGCTTCTTCTTGTGCCAGGGGTCCGGGAAGAACAGGTGGATGCCGGCCAGCGAGCGGGGTTCGATCATGTGCTCGAGCACCTCGACCGCGTCGTGCTGCACGATGCGCAAGTTCGTCAGTTCGCGCTCGCCGATCTGCTTGAGCAGGGCGCCGACGCCCGGCGTGTGCACCTCGCAGCCGATGAAATCGGTGTCGGGTCGGGCGGCGGCGATCTGCGCGGTGGCGTCGCCCATGCCGAAGCCGATCTCGAACACCCGCGGGGCGCGGCGTCCGAACACGGTCTGCGGGTCGAGCGGTTCGCGCTGGAATGGCAGCACGAAGCGCGGGCCGAGTTCGGCGAGGGCGCGCGTCTGCCCGCTGCCCATGCGGCCAGCGCGAAGCACGAAGCTGCGGATCGGCCGGGGCGGGTGGGCCGGAGGAGAAGAGGAATCGGGTTCGCTCATGGCAAGGGGCGCTTCGCCGCGGACGCGGACGACAGATGTTCGCATTCGGGCTGCAGGCATTCGCGGCAGCGGCCACGCAGCCGCGGGCCGTCGGGCGCGGGGGCCACCTGGGCGGGCAGGTGCAGCAGCGGGCGCAGCGCAGCCACAGCGGCTGCCGTGCGCGCCGAGCCTTCGCCATAGACCACCGAATAGGGCAGCACGGCAGAGGCCAGCGCGTCGCGGACCAAGCGGTCGACCGGGCCGCGCACCTGGGCGCCGTCGCGCTGCAGGCCGTCGGGCTGCCAGGCCAGGTCGAGGCCGGTCAGCAGCGTGTGGGCGCAGCGGCGCTGGCGCTCGAGCGCCAGGGGGTAGAGACTGCGGTCGCCGAACACGAACTCGCTGTAGACCGCGATCATCAGCGGCGTGGTGTCGGCCAGCACGATGTGACCGTCCCGCGCGGCGGCCTCGATGCGACGCCATTGCTCGTCGGCGATGGCGGCCTGTTCCTCGGGCCGCGGCGTGCGGCCGTGCGCGTCGCAGAACTCGCGCAGGTACTCGGCCACCCGCGTGGCCGGGCGACCGAGCGAACGGAGCTCCAGCGCCAGCGCATGGGCCAGCGTGGTCTTGCCGGTGCTCTCGGCACCGACCAGCGCGATCACCGGGCCCATGCGCACCGCCCCGCAAGCCGCCTCATGCCGAGCTCATCGCCGCGGCCTTGCGGGTCCAGGCGCGCCAGCCGATCGCCGCCAGCAGCGCGAACAGCGCGTAGAGCCCGACGGTGAGCCACAGTCCCTTGTAGGCGAACAGGCTCACGCCGACGGCATTGACGGCGATCCACACCGGCCAGTTCTCCACCAGCTTGCGGCCCAGCAGCACCTGGCCCACCACGCTGCCGGCGGTGGGGAAGGCGTCCCACCAGGGCACGTCGGTGTCGGTGCCGTGGCGCAGCAGCAACGCGGTGGCCGGCCACAGCAGGGCGAAGGCCAGCAGTGCCTGCAGCCGGCCGCGCGGGGCGAGGTGGCGCACTGCGAGCGCGCTGCCATCGGCCTGGGTGCCGCGCAGCCACTGCCACCAGCCCCAGAAGGCGACCGCGATGAACAGCAGCTGCAGCGATGCGTCGCCGTACAGCCGGGCCTCCCAGAACACCAGGCCGTAGAGCGCCGAGCTGGTGATCGCCAGCGGCCAAGCCAGCGGGTCGACGCGCAGGTTGCACCACACCATCCAGACGCCCAGCAGCGCGCCGGCCAGTTCGGCGCGGCTGGCGGCCAGCGGGCCGAGCACGAAGGCCGGTGCGTTGAGGAAGTCGATCAGCGAGGTGAGCATCGCAAGGCATGCGCTCGGGCGGCGCATCGGGGCGAAAGAGAGTCGGGCGCGGGCCTAGCGGCGCGGCGCGTACTGCACGTAGATCTCGTCGGGCTTGAGCATGCCCAGCTCGGAGCGCGCCTTCTCCTCGACCATCTCCAGGCCTTCCTTGAGGTCGCGCACCTCGGCCGAGAGCCGGTCGTTCCGTGTCTGCGCCACGTCGTTCTTCGCCTGCTGCTCGCGCAGCTGCGCCTGCAGGCCGACCACCCGGCCGACCCCGCCCTTGCCGAACCACAGCTCGGCGTGGACCAGGGCCAGCAACGCGACCAGCGCGACGGTGATCAGGCGCATGGCGGCGGCGGGCGCGGCAGGCAGCGGGGACTCAGCGCAGGTTGTAGAACGCGGCGCGGCCGGGATAGACCGCCACGTCGCCCAGGTCTTCCTCGATGCGCAGCAGCTGGTTGTACTTGGCCATGCGGTCGCTGCGCGACAGCGAGCCGGTCTTGATCTGGCCGGCGTTGGTGCCCACCGCGATGTCGGCGATGGTGCTGTCCTCGGTCTCGCCCGAGCGGTGCGAGATCACGGCGGTGTAGCCGGCGCGCTTGGCCATCTCGATCGCGGCGAAGGTCTCGGTCAGCGTGCCGATCTGGTTGATCTTGATCAGGATCGAGTTGGCGATGCCCTTGTCGATGCCTTCCTGCAGGATCTTGGTGTTGGTGACGAACAGGTCGTCGCCGACCAGCTGCACCTTCTTGCCCAGCACCTCGGTCAGGTGGGCCCAGCCGGCCCAGTCGCCTTCGGCCATGCCGTCCTCGATGCTGATGATCGGGTACTTGTCGACCCAGCCGGCCAGCATGTCGGTCCACTGCTGGGCCGACAGCGACAGGCCGCCCTCGCCGTCGAGCTGGTAGACCAGCGAGCCGTTCTTGCCCGGCTTGTAGAACTCGCTGGCGGCGCAGTCGAGGCCCAGCGCGATCTGCGTGCCCGGGGTGTAGCCGGCCTTGTCGATCGCCTCGAGGATCATCTGGATCGCGGCCTCGTGGTTCTCGACGCTGGGCGCGAAGCCGCCTTCGTCGCCCACCGCGGTGCTGATGCCCTTGTCGTGCAGGATCTTCTTCAGCGCGTGGAAGGTCTCCGCGCCCCATCGCACCGCCTCGCGGAAGCTCGGCGCGCCCACCGGGATGATCATCAGCTCCTGCAGGTCGAGGCTGTTGTTGGCATGCGCCCCGCCGTTGACCACGTTCATCATCGGCACCGGCAGCTGCATGCCGCCCATGCCGCCGAAATAGCGGTACAGCGGCAGGCCCGATTCCTCGGCCGCCGCGCGCGCCACGGCCATGCTGACCGCCAGCGTCGCGTTGGCGCCGATGCGGGCCTTGTTGTCGGTGCCGTCCAGGTCGATCAGCGTCTTGTCGAGGAAGGCCTGCTCAGAGGCGTCGAGCCCCAGCACGGCTTCCGAGACCTCGGTGTTGAGGTGCTCGACGGCCTTCAGCACGCCCTTGCCGAGGTAGCGGCCCTTGTCGCCGTCGCGCAGCTCGATCGCCTCGCGCGAGCCGGTGGAGGCGCCGCTCGGCACTGCGGCGCGGCCCATCACGCCGCTCTCGAGCAGCACGTCGCATTCGACGGTGGGGTTGCCGCGGCTGTCGAGGATCTCGCGCCCGACGATGTCAACGATGGCACTCATGGAATGACTTTCAAAGAGGAAGAGAGGTGCTCGACGAGAGGACGCCGCGGATCCGGTTTCGCCGGTCCGCCAGCGTCGCCCCCTCGAGGGGGCGCGGCATCGCCGCAACGGGGGTGGTCAACATCAACAGGAAAAATCGTTCTCGAGCAGCGGCTGTGCCTTGACCACGCGGTCGATGCTGACCAGCTGCTCCAGCAGGGCCTTCATGTGCTTCAGCGGCACCGCATTTGGGCCGTCACTCAGCGCCTTGGCCGGGTCCGGGTGGGTTTCCATGAAGACGCCCGCCACGCCGACCGCGATGGCCGCGCGCGACAGCACCGGCACGAACTCGCGCTGCCCGCCCGAGCTGGTGCCCTGGCCGCCCGGCAGCTGCACGCTGTGGGTCGCGTCGAAGACCACCGGGCTGCCGGTCTCGCGCATGATGGCCAGGCTGCGCATGTCGGACACGAGGTTGTTGTAGCCGAAGCTCGCGCCGCGCTCGCAGGCCATGAACACGTCGTCCGGCAGGCCCTTCTCGCGTGCCGCGTCGCGCGCCTTCTGGATCACGTTCTTCATGTCGCCAGGGGCGAGGAACTGGCCCTTCTTGATGTTCACCGGCTTGCCGCTCTGGGCCACGGCCCGGATGAAGTCGGTCTGGCGGCACAGGAAGGCGGGGGTCTGAAGCACGTCGACATGCTGCGCGACGACCGGGATCTCGGCCTCGCTGTGCACGTCGGTCAGCACCGGCACCTGCAGATCACGGCGCACCTTGGCCAGGATCTCCAGGCCCTTCTCCATGCCCGGTCCGCGGAACGAGGTGCCGGACGAGCGGTTGGCCTTGTCGTAGCTGGACTTGAAGATGAAGGGGATGCCGAGCGCCGCGGTGATTTCCTTCAGGCGACCGGCCACGTCCATCTGCAGTTGCTCGCTCTCGACCACGCAGGGGCCGGAGATCAGGAAGAACGGCCGGTCGAGGCCGACGTCAAAGCCGCACAGCTTCATGCCAGACCTCCGAGCGACGTCGGCTCGATCATGCTCATGCCGCCACCTTCTGCAATCCGCCCGAGGCCGTGCCACGCTCGGCCTGGTGGGCCAGCGCGGCCTTGACATAGCTGATGAACAGCGGATGTCCCGCCCACGGCGTGGACTTGAACTCGGGGTGGAACTGCACGCCCACGTACCACGGGTGCACGCTCTGCGGCAGCTCGACCATCTCGGTCAGCTTCTCGCGCTGGGTGATCGCGCTGATCACCAGTCCGGCCTGCTGCAGGCGGTCGAGGTAGTGCTCGTTGGCCTCGTAGCGGTGGCGGTGGCGCTCGGTCACGACCGGGCCGTAGATCTGGTGGGCCAGCGTGCCGGGCTTCACGTCGGAACTCTGGGCGCCCAGGCGCATGGTGCCGCCGAGGTCGGAGTTGGCGTCGCGCTTCTGGACCGATCCGTCGGCGTCCTGCCACTCGTCGATCAGCGCGATCACCGGGTGCGGCGTGGCGGGTTCGAACTCCGTGCTGTTGGCGTCCTTCAGGCCGGCCAGGTGGCGGGCCACCTCGATGGTCGCCACCTGCATCCCCAGGCAGATGCCGAGGTAGGGGATCTTGTGCTCGCGTGCGTAGCGGGCGGTGAGGATCTTGCCTTCCACGCCGCGCTTGCCGAAGCCGCCTGGCACCAGGATGGCGTCATAACCGGCCAACTGGTCGATGTTGGATTCGTTCAGCAGCTCCGAGTCCACGTATTCGATCTTGACCCGCGCGTGATGGTGGATGCCGGCGTGGCGCAGCGCCTCGTTGAGCGACTTGTACGAGTCCGACAGGTCGGTGTACTTGCCGCACATCGCGATCGTCACCTCGTGCTGCGGGTGAGTCACCTCGTGCACCAGGCGGTCCCAGCGGCGCAGGTCGGCCGATTTGGTGAGCAACTGCAGCTTCATGCAGATCAGCTCGTCCAGGCGCTGCTCGTGCAGCATGCGCGGTACCTTGTAGATCGTGTCGACATCCCACATCGAGATCACGCCCTGCAGGCCGACGTTGGTGAACAGCGAGATCTTGTCGCGCTCGTCCTCCGGGATCTCGCGGTCGGCGCGGCACAGCAGCGCGTCGGGCTGGATGCCGATCTCGCGCATCTTCTGCACGGTGTGCTGCGTGGGCTTGGTCTTGAGCTCGCCGGCCGCGGCGATCCACGGCACGTAGGTCAGGTGCACGAAGGCCGAGTTGCTGGGGCCGGCACGCAGCGCCATCTGGCGCACCGCTTCCAGGAAGGGCAGCGACTCGATGTCGCCGACCGTGCCGCCGATCTCGACGATCGCCACGTCGACGTCGTTGGCGCCGCGCTTGACGAACTCCTGGATCTCGTTGGTGACGTGCGGGATCACCTGCACCGTCTTGCCGAGGTAGTCGCCGCGGCGCTCCTTCTCGAGCACCGACTTGTAGATCTGGCCGGTCGTGAAGTTGTTGCTGCGCTTCATGCGGGTACTGATGAAGCGCTCGTAGTGACCGAGGTCGAGGTCGGTCTCGGCACCGTCGTCGGTGACGAAGACCTCGCCGTGCTGGAACGGCGACATCGTGCCCGGATCGACGTTCAGATACGGGTCGAGCTTGATCAGGGTGACCTTGAGGCCGCGCGATTCCAGGATGGCCGCGAGCGATGCCGACGCGATGCCCTTGCCGAGGGAGGACACCACACCGCCGGTGACGAAGACGAACTTGGTCATGACATGCGGCACGTTGTTTCCAAAAGTGCCGTGGTGGTAAAGCGAGAGTATATCGGCCGGGCCGGGCCCGCCTGCCCGGCGGTCTCGGCGTCAGCCGGTCGCGCGGTGGGCGCAGGCCAGGCTGCGCAACTGCATGAGCACCGCCTCGGCGGTCTCCAGTGGACGCTCCATCGGGAACAGGTGGCCGCCTTCGATCCAGCTCACCCGCCCCTGGGTGAGACGCTCGGTCGCGCGCAGGCCCACCTGGCGCACCTCGCTGACGCGGTGCCGCCGATGAAGGTGACCGGGCAACCGAGCGGATGCCTGCGCAGGACGTGCGGCAGATGGTGCGGCAGGGTCCGGTAGATCTCGGTCTCGACCTCGCGCCGGAAACTGAGCGCGCGCACCGCGCCGGCCGGTTCGGTGCCGGCAGCGACGTAGTCGCGCAGCACCTCGGGGTGCCAGCGGGCGAACACCGGCTTGGTGGCGAAGTGCTCGAAGGCCGCCTGGTCACTGGGCCAGTGCTGGCGACGCCGCCGCGACACAGCGGCCGGCGAGTAGCGTTCACCGAGACCGGTTGCCTTGGCAAATTGCAGAGCGCGTGCCTTCCAGCCACCGATGATCGGCGAGTCGAGCAGCACCACGCCGCGCGCCAGGTCGGGCCGCCGGGCCGCAGCCAGCACGCTGAGGAAGCCGCCCAGCGAGTGGCCGACGAACCAGGCCGGCGCATCGTCGACGAGCGCCCACTCGGCGAAGTGGATCAGTTCATCGCGCAGGTGCGGCCAGTTGCCGGTCACCGGGTAGGCCGGCTGGTGGCCGAACTTCTCGACCGCGTGCACCGTGTAGCCGGCTGCGCGCCAGTGCTCGAACAGCAGCCGGTAGGTGCCGGCCGGAAAGCCGTTGGCGTGCGAGAAGACGATGGCGCCGCGCGAGCGTCCGCGTCCGCGTCCGCCCGCCATGCTCAGACGATGCGTTCGTTCGGGTGGGTGATCTTGCGCATCGGTTCGCAGCGTTCGCGGCCGGTGCGCAGCGGATGGGCCGCGGCGCCGCCGCTGTCCCACTGCGGCGCGTCGATGCTCTCGAAGGCGGCGCGCAGCTTCTGGCCCCAGCTGCCGCGGATCATGCGGAAGTACTCGTTGTGCTCGTCGATGCAGACGATCTGCTCTGTCTGGAAGCGGCCGTCCTGGTAGACCAGCAGGTCCAGCGGCAGACCGACGGAGAGGTTGGACTTCAGCGTCGAGTCCATCGACACCAGCGCGCACTTCGCCGCCTCGTCCAGGCTGGTGGCCGGCGTGATCATGCGGTCTAGGATGGGCTTGCCGTACTTGCTCTCGCCGATCTGGAAGTAGCAGGTCTCGCGCGTGGCCTCGATGAAGTTGCCGGCCGAGTAGACGAGGAACAGCCGCATCGCTTCGCCGGCGATCTGCCCGCCGAAGATCATCGAGGCGTTGAAGTCGATGCCGGCGCGCTTGAGCGAGGCGCCGTCCTGCTCGTGCACGCGGCGCACCGCGCTGCCGAGCACGCGCACCGCATCGAACATGCTGGTGGCGTTCCAGATCGTCAGCGGCGGCTTGTCGCCGTTCTCCAGCTTCTCGACCTGCAGGATCTCGCGCACCGACTGGCTGATGCTCAGGTTGCCGGCCGACAGCAGCACCATGAAGCGGTCGCCGGGCTTCTCGTAGACCATCATCTTGCGGAAAGTGCTGATCTGGTCGAGCCCGGCGTTGGTGCGCGAGTCGGACAGGAACACGAGGCCGGCATTGAGCCGCACGCCGACGCAGTAGGTCATGTCAGTTTTCCTTGGAACGCTCGTGGAGCGATTTGAGGCGGTAGAGCGCGTCGAGCGCTTCCCGCGGGGTCAATGTATCGGGTTCGACGCCGGCCAGGGCCCGCTCGAGCTCGGTGGCTTCGCGCGGCGGCGAGGGCGGGGGCGCGGCGAACAGGTCGATCTGCGAGGCGCTGGCCGCCTGCTGGGCCTCCAGCGCCTCCAGCGTCGCGCGCGCCTGGCGCAACAGCGGCGCCGGCATGCCGGCCAGCCGCGCCACCTGCACGCCGTAGCTGCGGCTGGCCGGGCCGGGCTGGATCTCGTGCAGGAACACGATGTCGTCGCCGTGGCCGGTGTGCGACTCTGCCGCGCTGACGTGCACGTTCAGCGCACGCGGGTGCTTCTCGGGGAAGGCGGTCAGCTCGAAATAGTGGGTGGCGAACAGCGTGAAGGCGCGGTTGCGGTCGTGCAGCTGGCTGGCGATCGCCCCGGCCAGCGCCAGGCCGTCGAACGTGGAGGTGCCGCGGCCGATCTCGTCCATCAGCACCAGCGAGTGCTCGGTGGCGCCGTGGACGATGGCCGCCGCCTCAGTCATCTCGAGCATGAAGGTCGACTGTGCGTTCGCCAGGTCGTCGGCCGCGCCGATGCGGGTGTGGATGGCGTCGACCGGGCCAAGCCGGCAGGCTGCGGCCGGCACGTAGGAGCCCATCGCGGCGAGCAGCACCACCAGCGCCACCTGGCGCATGAAGGTCGACTTGCCGCCCATGTTGGGACCGGTGATCACCAGCATGCGGCGGTTGGCGTCGAGCCGGCAGTCGTTGGGGATGAAGCCACCGCCGCCGGTCTCGGCCAGCCGCGCCTCGACGACCGGATGGCGGCCTTGCTCGATCTCGATGCAAGGCTGGCTCACGAACTCCGGGCAGCACCAGTTCAGCACCGCCGCGCGCTCGGCCAGCGCGGCCAGCGCGTCCAGACTGGCCAGCGCGCGCGCCACGGCGCCCAGCGCGGCCAGCTGCGGCTGCAGCGCATCGAGCACGCCGTCGTACAGCAGCTTCTCGCGCGCCAGAGCACGCTCCTGTGCCGACAGCGCCTTGTCTTCGAAGGCCTTCAGCTCCGGCGTGATGTAGCGCTCGGCGTTCTTCAGCGTCTGGCGGCGCTGGTAGTCGGCCGGCACCTTGTCGACCTGGCCCTGCGTGACCTCGATGTAGAAGCCGTGCACGCGATTGAACTGCACGCGCAGGTTGGCGATGCCCGTGCGGTTGCGCTCGCGCGCCTCCAGGTCCAGCAGGAAGGCGTCGCAGTTCTGCGCAATGCCGCGCAGCTCGTCGAGCGCGGCGTCGTGGCCCGTTGCGATGACGCCGCCGTCGCGCAACAGCACCGCCGGCTCGTCGGCGATGGCGCGCTGCAGCAGGTCGGCGATCTCCGGGGGCGGCGAGAGCTGCTGTGCCAGATCGGCCAGCAGCGCGCTGTCGCGCGGCACGCCGTCGCGCAGCGCGGGCAGCGCCAGCAGCGTGGCGCGCAGTCCGGTCAGTTCGCGCGGACGCACCTGGCGCAGCGCGATGCGCGCGGTGATGCGCTCGACGTCGCTGACGCCGCGCAGCGCCTCGCGCAACACCTCGCCGCCACGTTCCATCAGCGCGCCGATCGCTTCATGGCGCGCGCGGGCCGCCGTGCGCACGCGCGCCGGGTGCGTGAGCCAGTGGCGCAAGGCGCGCGAGCCCATGCCGGTGCGACACACGTCGAGCAGCGACAGCAGCGTCGGCGCGTCCTCGCCGCGCAGCGTCTGCGTCAGCTCGAGGTTGCGGTGCGTGGCCGGCGGCAGTTCCAGCAGATCGCTCGCGCGCTCCACCGCCAGCGAACCCACATGGGCCAGCGCCCGGCCCTGGGTGTGCTCGGCGTAGCTGAGCAGCGCCGCGGCGGCGGCGTGGGCTGCGGACACGTCCTCGGCATTGAAGCCGGCGAGACTGGCAACGCGCAGTTGTTCGCACAGCTTGCGCCGGCCCAGCGCCGTGTCGAACTGCCACGCGGGTCGCCGCGTGAGCGCCGTGCGAGTAGTGGACAGCGCGGCCGTCAGCGCCGCGTCGTCGCGGTCGTCGACCAGCACCTCGGCCGGGCCCAGGCGCGCCAGCCAGCCCGCGAGTTCGCGCTCGCCGCATTCGCTGAGACCCAGCGTGCCGCTGCTCAGGCCCAGCCAGGCCAGGCCGTAACTCGCACGCTCGCGCGTCACCGCCAGCAGCAGGGTGTCGACGCGCTCCGACAGCAGCTCGGTGTCGGTCACGGTGCCCGGCGTGACGACGCGCACCACCTTGCGCTCGACCGGCCCCTTGGCAGTCGCCACGTCGCCCACCTGCTCGGCGATCGCGACCGACTCGCCAAGCTTGACGAGCTTGCCGAGATAGTTCTCGAGCGCGTGCACCGGCACGCCGGCCATCACGACGGGCTCGCCGGCGCTCTGGCCGCGGCTGGTGAGCGTGATGTCGAGCAGGCGGTGCGCCTTGCGGGCGTCCTCGAAGAACAGCTCGTAGAAATCGCCCATGCGGTAGAGCACGAGCGTGTCGGGATGCTCGGCCTTGATGCGCAGGTACTGCTGCATCATGGGGGTGTGACCGGACTCGGCGCGGGCGGGGTCGGCACTCATGCGGGCTCGCGGACGGGGCGACGCAACGTCGAAGACTCAGAACGGGGCGTCGTTGTCCTTGGCCTTGGCGAGGTCGGTCTTGCGGATGCGCACCGGCGGCTTCTTCGCGGTGGCGGCGGGCGGTGTATCGGCCTCGACGCTCGCGACGAAGCGGCGGTCGCGTCCGGCGCCGCCGCTGCGGGCGCC
>NZ_AZSN01000065.1:0-21009 GCF_000576225.1 Methylibium sp. T29-B
GGCCGCCGCCGCCGCGGCGGTGCTGGTGGCCGCCGTGGCGGTGCCCTTCTTCCCCACCACCTTCCTGCCGCCGTTCAACGAGGGCACGCTGCTGATCGGGCTGCGCCTGAACCCGGGCGTGACCCTGACCGAGACCTCGGCGATCGCGCGCCAGGCCGAGGTGCTGGTGAAGCAGGTGCCGGAGGTGACGCACGTCGGGCGCCGCAGCGGCCGGGCCGAGCTGGACGAGCATGCCGAGGGCGTGCACGTCAGCGAGCTCGACGTGGGCCTGCGCCCCACCGCCGAACTCACGCGCAGCATGGACGAGATCAAGGCCGACATCCGCGCGCGCCTGGTCAACCTGCCGGCCGCGCTGGAGATCGGCCAGCCGATCTCACACCGCATCGACCACATGCTGTCCGGCGTGCGCTCGCAGATCGCGATCAAGATCTTCGGCGAGGACCTCGACGCGCTGCGCGGCCAGGCCGACGCGCTGCGCGCGCGGCTGGCCACGATCCCCGGCGTCGCGACCTGCAGATCGAGAAGCAGGTGCTGGCGCCGCAGATCAAGGTGCGCATCGACCCCGCCGCCGCCGCGCAGTACGGCGTGCCTGCGCCGCAGGTGCTGGCGGCGCTGCAGGCGCTGGTGGAGGGCGAGAAGATCACCCAGATCGTCGAGGGCAGCCGGCGCTTCGCGCTGGTGGTGAAGCTGCCGGAATCGGCACGCTCGCTGGAGGGGCTGGGCCGGATCCTGATCGAGACGCCCAGCGGCCGTGTCCCGCTGTCCCGGCTCGCGAGCATCGAGGAAGGCGACGGCCCGAACCAGATCAGCCGCGACGACGGCAAGCGGCGCATCGTGCTGTCGGCCAATGCCTCGGGGCGGGCGCTGTCGGAGATCGTCGCCGACATCCGCCGCATCGTGGCCGAGACCCCACTGCCGGAGGGCTACTTCATCACCCTGGGCGGCCAGTTCCAGGCGCAGGAGGAGGCCTCGCGCCTCGTCGGGCTGCTGTCGATCGTGTCGCTCACGCTGATGTTCGTGGTGCTCTACAGCCGCTACCGCTCGGCGGCGCTGTCGGCGCTGATCATGGTGAACATCCCGCTGGCCCTGGTGGGTGCGGTGCTCGGGCTGTGGCTGTCGGGCCAGCCGCTGTCGGTGGCCGCGCTGGTGGGCTTCATCACGCTGGCCGGCATCTCGGTGCGCAACGGCATCCTGAAGGTCAGCCACTACATCAACCTGATGCGCTTCGAGGGCGAGAACTTCGACCAGCGGATGATCGTCCGCGGCTCGCTCGAGCGCCTGAGCCCGGTGCTGATGACGGCGCTGGTCACCGCCTTCGCGCTGGCGCCGCTGCTGTTCGAGGCCGAACAGCCCGGCACCGAGGTGCTGCACCCGGTGGCCGTGGTGATCTTCTCCGGCCTGATCAGCTCGACCCTGCTCGACACCTTCCTGACGCCCGCGATGTTCTGGCTGTTCGGCCGCCGATCGGCCGAAGCGCTGATGGACGACAAGGACGCCGAGGCGCTCTGAATCCCCTGCTCTCCCCTCACACGAAAGGACGCTCCATGAAGCCGCAACACCTGCTCGCCGCCGCGACCCTGATCCTGGCCACCACGGCCTTCGCCGCCGGCGACCCGCACGACCACGCCCACGCGCACACGCCGCTGCACGGCGGCGTGGTGGTCGAGGTCAAGGACATCGACTACGAGCTGGTCGCCCAGCCCAGCGTGATCCAGCTGTACCTGCGCGACCACGGCAAGCCGGCCGACGTGTCGAACGCGGGCGCCCGGCTCACGCTGCTGACCGGCACCGAGAAGCAGGAGGTGGTGTTGAAGCCGGCCGGCGACAAGCTCGAGGCCACCGGCAGCTTCAAGGTCGCCCCCGGCAGCAAGGCGGTGGCCGTGGTGACCGTCGCGGGCAAGCCCTCGACGGTGCGCTTCGTCTTGAAGTGAGCCCGCGCCCGGAACGCCAGCGCTAGCCCCGGCCCTCGGCCGACGCCATGGCGTCGTAGCCGGGGCTGCGGAGCAGCGCGTGCAGTTGGCGCCGGCGCACGCCCAGGTTGCCGCCGTCGTAGAGCGGGAAGCAGAGCGCGTCCTGCATCAGGCCGGCGAGCGGGAACATGTCGGTGTAGCTGTCCACCCCGACCACGCGCATTGCGTCGTAGACCCCCTGCACGCAGAGTTCGGAGGCGTAGACCTTGGCCGTGGTCGGCAGCTCGCGGCTACGCCCTTCGGTAAGGTCGAACTGATGGCAGGCCTTCCACGTCAGGTAGCGGGCCGCCTCGATGCGCATCTTGATGTCCGCCAGCAGGTAGCCCACGCTCTGGTGCTCGATCACCGGCACGGCCCCGGAGCGCTTGTCGGTCTTAGCGAACTGCAGCGCCGTGTCGAAGGCCGTCCGCATCACGCCGACACAGGCGGCGCCGATCAGCGCGGCGGTCCACGCGAAGGCGGTCTCCACGATCTCGATGCCGTCACCGGGCGCGCCAAGGAGGTTGCCCACGGGAACGCGCACATCGTCGAAGTGGATGCGCGGCGAGATCGTCGCGCGGTGACCGACGGTGTCGAGGATGCCCGCGACCTGGATGCCGGGCAGACCGCCCGGCACCACGATGACGGCCAGCGATTCCCGCGGCCCCAGCGCGGGGTCGGTGCGGCAGACCACGGTGAACAGGTGCGGCCCCCGGCCGTCCCATCCGGTGCCGTTGGTGGTGTAGTGCTTGCGCCCGCTGATCACCCATTCGTCGCCCTCGCGCCGCGCGAAGGTCTGGACGCCGGCGCTCGGGTCCGGGCAGTCGTAGTTGGCGCCGCCGGTGACCTCGGTGAACGCGATGCCGGCCAGGCGGGCGCCGTCCTCGACGAAATCGGGCAGGAAGCGCCGCTTCTGCTCGGCGTTGCCGAAGCGCAGCAGCGGCTGCAGGCCCAGGCCGGTGGACAGCAGCGCCGAGGGCACGTTCACGTCGACGGCGGCCAGTTCCTCGGCCGCCAGCGCGAAGTCGAGCGTCGACAGTGCGGTGCCGCCGAACTCCTTCGGGATCAGGGCCTTGACGAAGCCCGCCGCGACCATGGCGTCGTAGTAGGGCCGCGTCGCGTAGAAGCGCTCCTCGGGCCGCGCCAGCGGCCGGATCGTCGCGGCCACCTCGCTCAGGACGCGCGCGGCAAAGCCGCGCGCATCGGCCTGCAGGGCGCGCTGGAACTCGCTGAGCGTGAAGTCGATCGCCATGGCCGCTCCGGATCGTGATGGGGGAGCGCTGATCTTGCCCGTACCGGCCTCGGGCGTAAACCGGCGGCCGTTACGGCCGGTCAGCCCGGCCCGCGGGCCGCACGCTCGACGCCGACACTCCGCGACGCCGACCCGAGCCGACGCGCAAACGCCCATGACAGCGCCAGCACCGCGATGACGGGCACGTAGACCACGGCCAGGCCGGCCAGTTCCGGGCGATTCAGGAGTTGATCGGCCATCAGGACCACGATGGGCACGTTGTGGATGCTGGCCTCGATGGAGATCGTGAACCGCAACGGCGGGTCGAGTCCGGCGACGGCTGCAGCGGCGTGGCTGGAACCCAGCATCAGTGCGCACAGCAGCAAGGCGGCCGGCAGGTTGTCGAGCCAGCGCGCCGCCAGATGGTCGAAGATCGAAACGAAGACCACCGCCAGGATGACGACGACCAGTGCTGCCGCGCCGTCGTGTGCGAGCCGCATCAGGTCCGAACCGGCCTTCAGGTGGGCTCTCAGCAGCATGCCCAGCGTCACGGGCAGCACCACCAGCAGCACGATCTTCTGCACGGTCCTCCAGGGGTGCAGCTGAAGAGCGTCCGATCCATCGCTGAACATCGCGAACCCCAGCCCTGCGATGAGCGGCGTCAGGGCCATGCAGAGCAGGCCGTTGAGCGTGGTCAGGGCCACCGAGACATCGACCCGGGCCCGTGCGAACTGCACGATCCCGTTGGCGACGGCCCCGCCCGGCGCCGCGACAAGTAGCACGACTCCCAGTGCGATGTCGGGCCGATCGCGATACAACCAGGCCACGGCGAATCCGCACGCGGGGGCCACGAGCAATTGACACCCGAGGCCGATCCACAGCGGCTTCGACTGGCGTGTCAGGGCCCTGAAGTGCTCGATCGAAAGACCCAGCCCCACGCACACCATCATCATGAACACGCTGACGGACAGCACGAATGACAGCACGGATCGGGTGTCCAGAGCGTCCAAGCCTTGTCTCTTGTCGGGCTGCGGTCCGGCGAGGTTCCCGTAGCGGGTCGGCTCTGTCAACCCGCACCTGTCCTTGTTCCACCAGGCGAAACCTTGACTGCCTCCGTGAAGACCGTTCGTGCACTGGAGCGTGGGCTGCAGGTGTTCAGGGCCCTCGACAACGACGACGGGCGCTCGCTGCAGCAACTGCACACCCAGACCGGCATGGCGAAGCCCACGTTGCTCCGGCTGCTGCTGACCCTGGAACAGCAGGGGTTCGTGTGGCGTGCCATGGGCGACGGCCTCTATCGCCGAAAGGTCGTCCTGACCGAGACAACGCAAGGTTCGACGCGCCAGCGTGAGCTCGGAGAGATTGCCGGCCCCTATCTCGAGCGCCTGCAGCGCCAGGTGATCTGGCCGTCGGATCTGCTGGTGGTCCGCAACAACCGCCTCATCGCCGCCGAGACGTCGCGCAAGCGCAGCGGCCTGGCGCTGGACTTCTACCCGATCGGCTTCCGGGTCGACTTCTTCCTCAGTGCGCCGGGACGCGCCTACCTCGCCTGGTGCTCCGACAAGGAGCGCGAGCGCGTCCTGGCCTTCCATCACCGGCACCCGCCGACGATCCCGCGCAGTCTGGCGGTCATGAACGCTGAACTGCCGGCGATCCTCGAGCGCACGCGCCACCAGGGCTATGGCGCGCGCGACCCGCAGTTCGGCGGTTCGCAGAAGCCGATGTCCGAGTTCGACGACGGCCTCGATGCCATCGCCGTGCCGGTGCTCCAGGGCCAGCGCGTTCTCGCGTGCATCAACCTGGTGTGGATGCGCAAGTACCGCTTGCGCAGCAAGATCGTGCGAGACCACCTCGCGGATCTGAAGGCAACCGCCGCCGAGATCGGTGCGGCTGCGGCCCGGGCCGGCCGATAGCTTCGGCCGCCCCGCGGCAGTCCCGTCGCGCCCCGCGTGCGGCCCGCGGAGGGCGCGCTCGGACCATTTCACCTGGTGTAACGCCACCCCAAAACTAGATGCGATAGCCCCTGCTTGCGTGCAGCATCCGCCCCCACAAGAAACCCACCGCATCTGGACGGTGAGGCGATGCACACAAGGAGACAAGCATCTTGAAATCGTTCCGACTTCCGCATGCCATGGCGGCCGCCGCCCTGTGCGCGGCCTCCACATCCGCCCTGGCACAAGGCTCCGACCTGACGCTCTACGGCTACCTCAACACCGCCGTCGAGTCGTATCACAAGGGTGCGGCGGCGAGCAGCAGCGCCGTCGGCCTGCCGAGCGCGACCACCTCGCGCCTCACGAACTACGGCTCCTTCTTCGGCACCCGCGGCAGCGAGGACCTGGGCGGCGGCATGAAGGCGCTGTTCCAGGTCGAGTCCTACGTCTTCCTCGACGGCGTGACGCCTCCCGCTTCAACGCCTTTGCCTCGCGCAACACGCGGGTCGGACTGGAGACGCCGTATGGCACCGTCTTCGGCGGGGTCTGGGACACCCCCGTGCGGATGCTGCTGGCGCGCGATCTCTTCCCCGGCTCCACGCCCGACGGCGGTCAGATCCTCGGGAACGGCGTCGCCAACACGGTCAGCAACGTGCAGGCACCCGGCTCGTTCGCCCGTCGGCAGGTGAACACGCTCGCGTACTGGTCCCCGTCGATGAACGGGCTGCGGCTGATGGCGCACTACAGCTTCGGCGAAGACGCCACGCCGACAGCACGCCCACGGTTGCTGTCCACGTCGGCGGTGTACGACGGGGGCCCGCTGTCCTTGGGTGCCGCGTTCGAAACCCATGGTCGCTACGGCGGCGCCGGTACGCAGGACCGCGCCTGGGTCCTCTACGGTGCCTACACCTTCGGCGACCTGAAGCTCGGCGCCTATGTCGTGGACATGCACTACGAACGGCTGATCGGCAGCGACACGCTCGACCTCGACGTCCGCAACTGGCAGCTGCAGGCGACCTACCGGCTCGGCAAGGGATTGCTGAAGGCGGCGTACACCCGCGCCGACAACGGCTCCGGCAGCCTGTCGGCCCTGGGCACCGACACCAATGGCCAAGTCACCGTCGATGCGTCCCGGATGGCCGGCCAGGCCACCGCCGGCCCCGACACCGGCGCCTCGCAGATCGCGCTGGGCTACGAGTACGGCCTCTCCAAGCGCACGGCCTGGCACACCAACCTGCTGTTCCATCGCAACGAGCGCAACGGCGCCTACACCCCCTTCGCAGGGGTGCCGTCGCCCACCGGCGCGCTGGGCGTCCGCACCCGGCTGCTGTCGGTCGGCCTGCGCCATGTGTTCTGAGGAGACCACGATGAGACTCACCGCATCACCGAAACCCACCCTCGCCGCGTTGACGCTGGGCGCCGCCGCACTCCTGTGCGTCGCGACGGCCGTGCGTGCCGAGGGCACTGCCCCGCCAACCCGCCCCAACATCCTGTTGATCGTCGCCGACGACCTGGGCTACTCCGACCTCGGCGCCTACGGCGGCGAGATCGACACGCCGCACCTGGACGCGATCGCCCGTGACGGCGTGCGCCTGACGAGCTTCTACTCGGCGCCGTTCTGCTCGCCCACGCGCGCCATGCTGATGTCGGGCACCGACAACCACCTGGCCGGCTTCGGCGGCATGGCCGAACTGCTCACCCCCGACCAGAAGGGCAGGCCGGGCTACGAGGGCTTCCTCAACGACCGGGTCGTGCCCTTCCCCCAGTTGCTGCGCGACAGCGGATACCACACCTACATGGCCGGCAAGTGGCACCTCGGGGTCACGCCCGAAGTGAGCCCGGCCCGGCGCGGTTTCGAGCAGTCGTACGCGATGGTGCAAGGCGGCGCGGGGCATTTCGACCAGACCGGCATCATCACCGGCGACCCGGCCAAGCCACCGCGCGCGATCTACAACGAGAACGGCCAGCTCGTCGACGTTCCCACGCGAGGCTTCTACTCGAGCGAGTTCTTCGCGCGCCGCATGATTTCCTACATCGACCGCGGTCGCGGCGACGGCAAGCCCTTCTTCGGCTACCTCGCCTTCACCGCGCCGCACTGGCCCCTGCAGGCCTACGACGAGACGATCCGCAAGTACGAGGGCCGCTACGACGTCGGCTACGACGCGATCCGCGACCAGCGCACCACGCGCCAGAAGGCGCTGGGCATCATCCCGAAGGACGCAAAGGTCTACACCGGCCACCCGCTGTGGCCGAAGTGGAGCACGCTGACCGCTGCGCAGAAGCAGACCGAGTCCAAGCGCATGGCGGTCTATGCCGCGATGGTCGACGACATGGACTACTACATCGGCGAAGTCGTGAACTACCTGAAGAAGACCGGCCAGTACGACAACACGCTGATCCTCTTCATGTCCGACAACGGCGCGGACGGCAACACCGCCCTCGACGAAGGCCGCACGCGCGAGTGGGTGAAGACGCGCATGGACAACAGCCTTGCCAACAGCGGGCGCAAGGGTTCCTACATCGATTACGGCCCCAACTGGGCCCAGGTGGGCTCCAACCCCTTCCACCTGTACAAGGGCTTCCTGTACGAGGGCGGGATCTCCGTGCCGTTCATCGCCAGCTGGCCGGCACTGGGCCGCAAGGGGCAGATCAGCGACAGCTTCGCCCACACGATGGACATCGCACCCACGCTGCTGGAACTCGCCGGCGCCCGCCATCCGGGCACCGAGTACCAGGGACGTGCGGTGCTCCCGCTGCGCGGTCGCTCGATGCTCGCGATGCTGACCGGGCAGCGCGACAGCGTGCACCCGGCCGATCATGTGCACGGCTGGGAACTCGGGGGCCGCAAGGCGCTGCGCAAGGGTGACTGGAAGATCGTCTACAGCAACCGGCAGTGGGGCACCGGCGATTGGGAGCTCTACGACCTGTCCAAGGATCGCAGCGAGCTCAACAACCTGGCGGCGTCCCAGCCGGCCAAGTTGAGCGAACTGGTGGCCGAGTACGAGCGTACGTGCGCGAAGTGGGCGTGGTCGACATCCCCGGCCTGGCGGAGCGCAAGGGCTACAGCAACGGCACACGCTACTTCGAGGACATGCAGTGAAGAGGGACCTGCGGCCACGCGCACTGCCGCGGGTGGCAGCGGCGGCGCTGGCCGCGGGCCTGCTGTGCCACCAGTTGACCCCGATGGCCGTCGAGGCGTCGGCCGACCACGGACTCTGCGAGGCCTACGCCGGGCTGCCCGCCGCCGACGGCGCCCACGACGGCATGGTGCGGGTCGCGGGCGGCCGCTTCGAGATCGGCGCCGACGACGCCTACCCCGAGGAACGGCCGGCGCTGCCCGCGGAAGTGCGCGGCTTCTGGATCGACCGGCACCCGGTCACGAACGCGCAGTTCGCCCGCTTCGTCGCGGCGACGGGCTACGTCACGACCGCCGAGCGCCCCGCTGCCGCGGGCGGCGTGCCGGGGTCTGCGGTGTTCGTGCCACCGACGAACGGCCGGCCCGGTGGCTGGCGCTACGTGCCCGGTGCCGACTGGCGCCATCCGGCGGCCCCGGCAGCGATCTGGAAGGACGGGGCAACCACCCGGTGGTGCAGGTGTCGTACGACGATGCGCTCGCCTACGCGCGCTGGGCGGGACGCGACCTGCCGACCGAGGCGGAATGGGAGTACGCCGCTCGAGGCGGGCTGAAGGGGCAGCGCTACGCCTGGGGCAGCGAAGTGAGGCCCGAAGGCGTGCACCGGGCGAACACCTGGCAGGGCGAGTTTCCGCTGAACGACACGCAGGAGGACGGCTACGCCGGCACCTCACCGGTGGGTTGCTTCCGGCCCAACGGCTTCGGCCTGTACGACATGGCCGGCAACGTGTGGCAATGGACCGCCAGCTGGTACCGGCCGGGGCACCAGGCCGGCGCGAACGGGCGGCTCGCGGAGACGCCCGCCGCCGGCAGCGGTGACCCGCGCCAACCGGGCACACCGGTGCGCGTGATCAAGGGCGGCTCGCACCTGTGCTCGCCGGACTACTGCCTCCGCTACCGACCGTCGGCGCGGCAGCCACAGGCCACCTCGACCGCCACGTCGCACGTCGGATTCCGCACGGTGCGCCGGTCCTGAGCGATCGACTGGAGGGAGGCCGCGAAGGCCCGGCCGGGCACGAGCGATCACGGCGCGCTGGCCACCCCCTTGCCGGCCGGCCGCAGCCCGCGGTCGCGCCGCTGACGATCGAGGGCGCCGGAGGCCGCGGCCTTCAGCAGCTTGCGGAAGGTCGGACATTGCGCATGGCTGGGCGCGCGGCAGGCCGCGGCATGCCGCAGTCCCCGGCTCATGGCGCGCAGCTGCCGCACCGTCGCATCGATCTCGTCGGCCTTCGCAGCGAGCAACTGCCGGTCGATGTTCGGAGCGCCCTGCGGCGACAGCATCGAACGCACCTCGTCGAGCGACAGGCCGGCCGCCTGGCCCAGCGCGATGAGCGCCAGCTGGTCCAGCACCGAGTCCGCGAAGCGGCGTCGGGCGCCCTGCGGACCGAGCGACGCGATGAGCCCTCGCTGCTCGTAGTAGCGCAGCGTCGACGCCGGCACGCCCGCGCGCCGGGCCACTTCGGAAATATCCACCGCTGACCCCTTGACTTGAAGTTGACTTGAACTTCTATAGTGAACTCGAAGCGCAACCGAGTCAATCAAGGAGGTCCCTCATGACATCGATGCAAGAGATTCAACGCCTGGTCCTGATCGGGGCGGGCGCCACCGCCGTCCTCGACGCGTGGCTCCTCGTCCTCCGCCGTGCGGGGGTGCCCGGCCTGGACTTCGCCCACCTCGGGCGCTGGGTCGGGCACCTGCTCCACGGCCGGTTCATGCATGCCGCCATCGCACGCACCGCGCCCATACCGCGCGAACGGATGTGGGGTTGGCTGACCCACTACGCGATCGGCATCGCCTTCGCGGCCGCCCTGGTGGCCATCGAGGGCTGGGCCTGGGTCCGGGAGCCGACGCTGATGCCGGCCGTCGCCTTCGGTCTGCTCACGACACTGGCGCCGCTGGCCATCCTGCAACCGGCGATGGGCGCCGGGTTCGCGGCGTCCAGGACGCCGACACCGACGAAGAACCGGCTGCGGAGCCTGGCCAACCACACGGTCTTCGGCCTCGGCCTCTACCTGTCCGCGGCCATCGCCGCGATGCCGTGGCGCTGATCCCGACATCCCCTGGAGCCATGACATGCAAAGACTCGCCATCGTCTATCACAGCGCGCACGGGCACACCGAACACATCGCGACCCACGTGGCCGAAGGCGCCCGCAGCGTCGGCACGGTCGAGGCACAGCTGCTCGAGGCCACCGAACTGGCGCAGCGACCCGATGAGCTGGCGGCGTACGACGGCGTCGTGCTGGGCTCTCCGACCTACCTCGGCGGCGTGTCCGGCCCGTTCAAGGGCTTCATGGACGCCACCGGCCGGCTGTGGCGCACGCAGCGGCTCAAGGGCAAGCTGGCCGCCGGATTCACCGTGTCCTCGCTGCCTTCGGGTGACAAGCAGTCGACGCTGACCTCGATGTTCGTGTTCGCCATGCAGCACGGCATGCTGTGGGTCGGCAACCCCTTCCTGCCCGGGCAGCACGAAGGCGTGCCGCACGACCAGGCCGTCAACCGGCTCGGCTCCTGGTCGGGCCTGATGGCGCAGGCCGGACACGCGGCAGCGGCCGATGCCTTCGTGCCGGGCGACATCACGACCGCGCGGCTGTTCGGCCGGCACGTGGCACAGACCCTGGAGCGGCTCGGCCCTCCCCGCGCGGCAGGAGCGGCGGCCTGATCCCCCGGCGCCATGGGCCGCTGCGGCGGCCGATCACTGCAGGCCGACCAGCCGCGCGATCATCTCGCCCGCGCTGCGGGCCTGCAGCTTCTTCATGAGGCGTGCGCGGTGGCCGTCGATCGTGCGCGGGCTCACGCCGAGCGCACGCGCGATGGCCTTGGTGCCCTGCCCCGCCGCGAGCTGGCGTGCGATCTCGCGCTCGCGCGCCGTCAGATCGACCGTCACCGGGCGACGCGCGGAGATGTCCTCGAAGGCCCACACCGCACGGGCGAAGGGCTGGTCGAGCCGCATCGAACGACCGGCCACGTGGCACCAGAACAGCCGGCCGCTGCGGTGGCGCATGATGCGCTCGTCGCTGTAGTGGCCGGTCTGCTGCATGATGGCCAGCCCCTGTGCGCCGATGTGCTCGAACTCGCTGCGCGACGGGTACAGGCCCTCGAGCGAGCGCCCGGCCAGGTCGGCCGGGGTGTAGCCGAACATCGCGGCGAAGGGAGCGTTGCAACGCCGGATCGTCCGCTCGCGCGAGACACACAGGCCGACCGGCGCCAGCTCGAAGACCCGTTCCAGGTCGTCGTCCTCCGCCGGTCCTTGAGGCGCCGACGCTGGCGGAGGATCGTCTGTGCGGGACTTGCGGGAAAGCACCATGAGGTAGTCCTACGTCTGGCGGCGGGCCCGCGAGTTTCCTACATTGGCGGTCGCGGCAACCGGGGGAGTTCACCCTGCGGCGGCCCGATTCCCGGAGTGCCTGCAATGAACCTGGCCCGATGGCTCGTGCGCGCCGCCCTCGTCCACCCCGACCGCCCCGCCGTGCTGCTGGGCGATGCGGTGGTGCGGGACTACCGGGCCCTGGCCGACCGCGCCGCGCGGCGGGCCGGCCATCTGCGCGGCACCCTGGGGCTGCAGCCGGGCGAGCGGGTGGCGCTCTGCATGCACAACCACGTGGACTACCTCGAGCTGCTCTATGCCGCGTGGTGGGCCGGCCTGGTGGTGGTGCCCGTCAACGCCAAGCTGCACCCCGGCGAGGTCGCGTTCATCGTCGGCGACGCCGAGGCGGCGGCCCTGTTCGTCTCCGAGGATCTGGCGCCCGACCTGCGCGCCCACGTCGCGGCGCTGCCGGCGCTGCGCCAGGTGCTCACGCCGGCCGACGCCGCCTACCGCGCGGCGCCGGAGGCGGACGCCATCGAGCCGGTGCACCGGGCTCCCGACGATCTGGCGTGGCTGTTCTACACCTCGGGCACCACCGGCCGCCCCAAGGGCGTGATGCAGTCGCACCGCAACCTGGCCGCGATGACGGCCTGCTATTTCATGGACGTGGACGAGGTGACAGCGGAAGACGCCATCGTCTACGCCGCGCCGATGTCGCACGGCGCCGGGATGTACAACTTCGCCTTCGTCGCGAAGGCGGCACGCCACGTGGTGCCGGTCTCGGGCGGCTTCGATCCGGCCGAGTTGCTGGCGCTGTCCCGACGCATCGGGCGGCTGTGCCTGTTCGCCGCGCCCACCATGGTGAAACGCCTGGTCTCGCACCTGCGGGACACGGGCGCGCCGGCCCACGGTTTCAAGACCATCATCTACGGCGGCGGCCCGATGTACGTGGAAGACATACAGGACGCGCTCGGCGTCATGGGCCCGTGCTTCGTGCAGATCTACGGGCAGGGCGAGTCGCCGATGACGATCACGGCGCTCGCCCGTCATCACCTGGCCGATCGCGCGCACCCGAAGTGGCTCGATCGCATCGGGTCGGTCGGCATGCCCCATTCGCTGGTCGAGGTGCGCGTGGTCGACTCACGGGGAGACCCCGTGGCGGCGGGCGAGATGGGCGAGGTCGTCGTGCGCGGCGAGACGGTCATGACGGGCTACTGGCGCAACCCCGAGGCGACGGCCCGGACGCTGCGCGACGGTTGGCTCCGCACCGGCGACCTGGGCGCGCTGGACGCCGACGGCTTCCTCACGCTCAAGGACCGCTCGAAGGACGTGGTCATCAGCGGCGGCTCCAACATCTACCCGCGCGAGGTGGAGGAGGTGCTGCTGCGCCACCCCGGCGTGCGCGAGGTGGCCGTGATCGGCCAGCCCGACCCCGAGTGGGGCGAGATCGTCGTCGCCTTCGTGGTGGGCGACGGGGTCGAGCCGGCAGCGCTCGACGCGCTGTGCCTGCAGCACATCGCCCGCTTCAAGCGCCCCCGGCGCTACCGCTTCGTCGAGGCCCTGCCCAAGAACAGCTATGGCAAGGTGCTGAAGACCGCGCTGCGGCAGCTCGCCTGAGGCCGGGCGGCGCAAGGTCCGTCAACGCTCCAGCGTCCACACCAGCTTCAGCAGCGCGCGGGTCTGCCCGGGCAAGGTATCGCGCTGCTCGCCGGTGTAGCCCAGGCGATCGACGGAGAAGATGAGCTCGCGGCCGGGTTGCCATTGCCAGCGAACGCGGCCGCTGGCGCCCAGCTCGTGCGACACGTTGTCCCACTGCAGCAGCAGGCTGCCTGCCAGCTGCGTGCTCGGCGTGTGGTCGATCCGCAGGGTGGCCATGCGCACCGTGAACCGTCCTTCGTCGAAGCGGATCGCATTGCGCAGGCCGCCCACCGCCGCACTCCAGCGCGAACTCGGATGCCATCCCAGCGTCAGGCCCTGGCCGTTGCGGCGACCGGTGGCTTCCCTGGCCGCATCTACTTCTGCGCAGACCCGGGCCGCGTAGTCGCGAAACATGGCCCCGGCTTCCGTCACGGCCGCCCCGCGGGTGGACCGAGTCAGCAGTTGCACCCCGAGTTCTGCTTCGAGCCGGGCAAGGCGGCGACTGACGATCGATTTGGCCACACCGAGCCGCCCGGCTGCCGGCGACACCCCCCGGCGTCAGCCACCGCCACGAACGTCTGAAGCTCCTCGATATCCATCGTCGCGTTCCTCTTCAAGCAACACAGCGTCGCCCATCATGCACTACCGGGCCACCGATGGGAACAACACAATGCGCTCCAGCAACGTCGCACCGGCGACTGCTTTCCCGGAATCAACCCCGCTCACGCGGCAACCTAGGACCCCTTCCATGACTTTCCGCAATGGCCTGGCTTCGCTCCTGCGCCCCGAGGATTCGGTGCTCGTCCTGATCGACCACCAGCCCTACCAACTCGCGAACGTGAACAGCCATGAACCGCAGATGGTGATCAACAACACGGCGGGCCTGGCGAAGGCTGCCAAGGCCTTTGGCGTGCCAACCATCCTGACGACCGTGATCGCGGCCCGTGGAGGCCTGCTGTTCCCGCAGATCACCGAGGTCTTCCCCGGCCAGGAGGTGATCGACCGCACGTTCATCAACACCTGGGAAGACAGGACGGTGGTGGATGCCGTGAAGGCGACGGGCCGCAAGCAGCTGGTCATTGCCGGCCTGTGGACCGAGGTGTGCGTCGCGATGCCCACGATCCAGGCCCTCGGCGAAGGCTGGGATGTCACGGTGGTCACCGATGCGTCAGGCGGCGTGTCGGTCGAGGCCCATCAAGTCGCCATCCAGCGCATGATCGCGGCCGGCGCGAACATGATGACCTGGCTGGCAGTGGCGGCGGAATGGCAGCGCGACTGGGCCCGACTCGAGCAGGCGGCCGCATTGACTGAGGTGATCACGCAGCACGCCGGCGGCAGCGGCATCGCATTCCTTTGGGAGCAGCAGCTGCTCAACACGCCGGTGCCGGCGGAGGCACGGTGACCTGAACGGGACGGCGGATGTCCGGGGCACGGCACTGACGCCGCTCTTCGGACGTCCCGTCCCCTCACGCTCATTTTTGTCGCACAGAAGGCGAGCCGATTAGCGCAGCAGCGGATTACGTGCGACCTCACCCTTCTTGGTACAGATCGCTTCCGACACCGATCGCCCCAACACATTGAACGACCCACCGACAAAGCAGTTGTACTCCTGCCCAGCCTTCGTGCGGACGCTGTAGCGCGTCGTGGTTCCCTCGTCGGTTCGGTTGCTGATGGTGAAGTCCCCCTTGTTCTGCCCGATGGCAAAAGCTGTGCGATCAACGATCGCCTCGTCGGTCACGGCGAGCGACGCGCAGCCCGTCGCCAGAGTGGCGATGAGGAGAGCGATCGGGGAGAGTTGCTTCATGCTGATTCCTTTCAGTGTGGAGAATTCAGAGACTTGGACTGCTCAGCCCACCGCTTCTGCGGCAGGCTGAGCACGGAAGGTTCAAGGGACGGGCGTGCCCACTTTGCTCATCGCAACAGGCTGACCCACAGACTCTTGCGCGCACTGCTGCCAGCCACGTCGCCCCTTACCCAGGCAGCGACGCCCTGACCTGCACGGTTGAATCCCGCGTAAGCGTCCGCTCCGAGGCCGTCCTGCGGCTCGATGGGCACCGCGTCGCTCCAGGCCCCGCCCCAGTTCAAGCGCCGCGAGTAAACGTCGCTGCCCGTGGTCGGGTTCGGCCAGCGGTCGGGCGCGACGTAGACGATCACGGCATTGCCATCGGCATCCTGGCCCAGATGGCTGTCAGCGCCGTAGCTGTTCACCACCGCGGGCGCCGAGAACCCGGAACCTGGCGTGTATTGCATCGACTTCACCGCGAAGATGCCGCTGCGCCACGTGACGACCGCGCGACCGCTTGGCGTCATCACGAGCCCGATCTGGGCGGTGAAGTTCGAATTGACGGCATTGGTGTCTACCTGGACGGCCGTGCCCCAGCCACCCGTGGCGCTGAAGACGTTGTAGTAAAGCGAATCGCCCTGGTGCCAAACCGCGATCGCATTCCCTGCGGCGTCCATCGCCACGCGCGGCGGAGACTCCGGGCTGACGTTGTCGAAGCTGGTGTCGATCGTCTGGGGAGGCTGCCAGCCGCCCAGAGCGGCGTAGCGCGCAGCCTTGATGCTGTAGTTCGCGTCGCCCGGATTGCGCTCACGCCAGATGGCCAGCGCGGTACCGTCGGCGCTGAGCGCCACGTCGGCGTCCTTGGCGTCCAGGCTGCCGCTGGCGTCCACGCGGGCCCACGTGAGCCAGCTGTTGGCATTGGCGGGTAGCGAGATGTTGTAGACATCCTGGCCCGAGATCACGACGCCGATCGCACCGGTTGCATCCATGACAGCAGCGCTGAGCAGACCGCCGCTGCGGGCGGGCGGCACGAACGGGCTGCTCCAGCCAGAAGCGGTGGTGAAGCGACGCGTCTCCAGGTTCGGGCGCAGCCAGGTGGCCGTACCGGCGCCATCCATCAGCAAGCGTCCTTCGAGCAGCGCCACGCTGCTGCTGCTGGTCGACACGCCGGGGACCACCACCGCTGCGTTCCAGCCCTGTCCCGCGACGTAGCGGCGGGAGTAGACCCTGCGGGTGTTGCCATCGGGCGTACCGTCCGACTGCTCCCACATCACGACCGCATCACCCGCGGGCGAGACCGCGGTCAGCACGCGGCTGCCTACGTTGAAATCGTTATTGGATTCGAGAAGTTGCGGCGTCTGCCAGGTCGGCGCCGCCGTTGCCGCCGAGAACGTGGCAACGACGCTGCGGTTGGCGCTCATCGCCAACGTGCAACTGGCCACTGCTCCGCTGCAGGCACCCGACCAGCCATTGAACCGCTGTCCTGCCGCCGGCGACGCCGTGAGAACGACACTCGCGCCGCTACCGAAGCTTGCGCTGCAAGCGCTGCCACACTCGATGCCAACCGGCTGGGAGCGCACCACGCCACTGCCGACCAGCGTCACGCTCAATGTGCGTTGCACGGCTGGCGCAGCACTGAAGGTGGCGGCCACGCTACGTGCCTGGCTCATCACCACAGTGCAGCTCGGGCCCGCCCCCGTGCAAGCACCACCCCAGCCGGTGAACACCTGGCCGGCAGCCGGCGTGGCGCTCAACACGACACTGGTGTTGACAGCGTATGCCGCGCTGCACGCGCTTCCGCAGTCGATGCCCGCCGGCTGTGAGCGTACGGTACCGCCCCCGCCGACCGACACGTTGAGCGAAAACGTCGACGCTGGCGGCGGGTTGAAGCTTGCCGTCACCGTGCGAGACGCCTGCATCGAGACCGTGCAAGTACTCGCAGTGCCGGCGCAATCGCCGCCCCAGCCACTGAAGACCCGACCGGCCGCGGGCGTGGCGGTGAGCGTCACGGACGTAGCGCTATCGAAGCCGGCACTGCAACTGGCACCGCAATTGATGCCGGCAGGGGAAGACACCACGCTGCCGTTGCCGCTGACGGCCACCGAGAGCGTGTTGTCAGACGACGGTGGAAAGAATGAGACACCGCCGCCACACGCGGACAGGCCCAGACAAGCCAAGGCCAGCAGGCTGGCGAAGTGGAGGAGTCGAGAACGGATGAATGTCATGGTGGGGTGAAGGCTGTGATCTCGATGCAAGGCGGCCGACGGCCGAACGAACCAACGACCTGGGATCTGTTGTTTGGGTATATTTCCCAATTTCTTGGTTTTGGGAAGTTTGGCCAAATTGCTGTTCAGCGTCAAGCGGCTTGATCGATACTTACGTCATGAAATCGACGGTGGAACTGGTGCTCAAGGCCTTTGTGACCGCGAGTCGCCCGCTGGTCAGGCTGCTGATCCGCCGGGGTGCTACCTTCCCTGCCGTCGCCGAGCAACTGCGTCAGCTCTTCGTGGAGGAGGCGGTCGCGGAGATCCAGGCCCGGGGCATGAAGCCCACCAGCAGCGCCGTGTCGTTGCTGAGCGGCGTGCACCGCAAGGACCTGCGCGCACGCGAGCTCAAGGGGCCGCCGCAGACCACCGAGTCGGCCACGGTCACGCCGGCACCGCTGGGCTTGATTGGTCAGGTCGTCGGCAGGTGGATGAGCGACCCGCTTTACCTCGATGGCTCGACGCCGCGGATCCTGCAGCGAGGCATCGAACCTGGCGCCTTCGACCAACTCGTGCAAAGCGTCAGCACGGACGTCGGACCTCGCGCGGTGCTTGAGGAGATGCTTCGATTGAATGTCGTGCGGGTCGATGACGATCGCATCGAGCTGGACACACGTGGATGGTGCCGCGCGGGGATTTCGCAGCCATGTCCGAAGCGCTGGGGGTGAACTTGCGCGACCACGCAGCCACCGCCTGCGCGAACTTGGTCGATGGCCGCAACTTTCTCGAGCAGGCCCTCTACGTCGACGAGATCTCCCCCGACTCGGCCCACCTGCTGCACCAGGCCGCGACCCGGGCTTGGCGCCCAGCATTCGCCCGAGTGATGCGCCTCGCCGAGAAGCGATTTGCGCGTGATGCCGTCAAAGAAAGCGAGGCGCGTCGACAGGCGCGCGTGCGCTTTGGCGTGTATTTCTTTGTCGAAGATTCCAGTGAGGAGAAGTCGGAATGATGTTGTCGAGAACGGTCAGACTGGCGCGCACCCGTGTTGTGGCCGCGTGCTGCGTGCTGATCGCGTTGAGCGGCTGCGGACCGGGCGTCGTCGGCACTGGGTCAGGCACCGATGACGATGGCAGCGAGGACATCCAGTACCTCCCGCTTGGCCTGTGCACGGCACCATTCGAAGAGATCGGTCTGGCCTGCTCCCCGGACATCTCGGACCCCGATCGCGGAACGGCCCCGGTGCGCTGGGCCGATGCCAACAAGTCCAACGAGGGCGCGGCGGCGCTCGCTTCGCTGGAAGCCCAAGGCATGCAGCTCGTTATTCCCTGTGGGCAGGTTACCTACGAGGTCGATGGGGGAAGCTACCGGACGGCTCGATCGCCTTCGTCGGCCGCTATGTCAGCCCGAACGCACCTGACGGGCAGCCCGCCATTGCACGCGTCGGGGCCGCGCCCAACGAACCGGATGCCGTGGGCTGGCTTCAGATCGAAGACGCGTCGGGGTCCGAACTGTTCGGGCCGTGGCTGGTCCGCAAGGTTGATGGCCAGGTGAGTTTCACCGCGTGCGCGCCGTAGGTGATGGTCGGAAAAATTATCCTTACCACTTTGGAAGGCCACTGAGAAAGGCCTCGGAGAAGGCGCTTCGATGGTCCGGTCAGTGCCCTACTGAGAATGGCCATCGGGCCCGCAGCCCGCGCCACGCGGGGCTCACGCGAAAAAAAGCCCGCGTCGTGCGCGGGCTTGGACTACTTGGCGGCGCTGTGAGTCGCCCGCGAACCTGTCTCAGCCGTTAAAACGGCGATAACAGGGAATGATTTCAGGAATTAGGGCAATTTCGGCCCTCCCCGCGGCCGAAAACGCTCGCTGTAGTAGGGACTTAGCTGCGTTTTGGGCCTTCTCAGGCCGTGCGCAGAACAGGGAATTTCTCGGAGCAGAACAGGGATTTCTGGAAGAAAGAACAGGGAAGTTGTGATGCCGTATCAGGGAACGGAGGTGTGCAGTCTTTTGATTCGAACACTTGTCAAGAATTCGAATCCTCCTCCGCTTCATCTCTATCCCACAACACCGAACCAAGCGGGAAAGTTATCGACACCTCCCCGCTCAGCTGGCCGCCTCCGTCGATTTCAGCCCTCGATCGACCGATCCTTCGTTTCCGGCAGGAACACCAGGGCCACGACAAACGAGATCGCCGCGATGATGATCGGATACCAGAGCCCATAGTAGATGTCGCCGGTCGCCGCCACCAGCGCGAAGGCCGTGGTGGGTAGGAAGCCGCCGAACCAGCCGTTGCCGATGTGATACGGCAGTGACATGGCCGTGTAGCGGATCCGCGTCGGGAACAGCTCCACCAGGATCGCGGCAATCGGGGCGTAGACCAGTGCGACCAGCGTCACCAGCGCCGTCAGGATCAGCATGACCATCAGGTAGTGGATCTGGCTCTTGTCGGCCGATGCTGGATAGCCGACCGACTTGATGACCTTGCCCATCGCCTGGGAGAACTCGGCCGACTTTGCCTTGAGCTCGGCCGGCGGCAGACCCTTGCCTTCGAAGCTGGTGATGACGGTGTCTCCGATGCGCACCGAAGCGGTGGTTCCCGCTGGCGCTGCCTCGTTCTTGTAGGTCACCGAGGCCTTGGCGAGGAAGGACTTCGCGATGTCGCAGGACTGCGTGAAGGCCGACGTTCCCACCGGATTGAACTGGAAGGAGCATGCGGCCGGATCGGCGATGACGGTGACGGGCGCCGTGCGCTGCGCCTGGGCGAGTGCGGGGTTCGCGTGCTCCGTGAGCGCCTGGAACAGCGGGAAGTAGCAGAGGGCCGACAGCAGGAAGCCGGTCAGCATGATCGGCTTGCGACCGATGCGGTCGGCCAGCCTGCCCACCATCACGATCAGCGGCACGCCGATCAGCAAAGCGCCGGCGATCAGCAGGTTGGCCGTGACCGGATCGACCTTGAGCGTCTGCGTCAGGAAGAACAGGGCGTAGAACTGTCCCGTGTACCAGATGACCGATTGGCCTGCGACCAGCCCGAACAGGGCGATCAGCACCAGCTTGACGTTGCTCCACTGGCCGAAGGCCTCCTTGATCGGCGCCTTCGAGGCCTTCCCCTCGGCCTTCATCCGCTGGAACATCGGCGACTCGTTCAGCGACAGGCGGATCCAGACCGAGATGCCGAGCAGGAAGATCGAGAACAGGAATGGCACGCGCCAGCCCCAGTCGGCGAACACGGCCTCTCCGAGCCAGAGCCGTGTGCCCAGGATGACCGCCAGCGACAGAAAGAAGCCCAGCGTGGCCGTGGTCTGGATCCACGACGTGTAGGCGGCACGCTGCCGGGCCGGCGCATGCTCTGCAACGTACGTGGCCGCGCCACCGTACTCGCCGCCCAGCGCCAGGCCCTGCAACAGCCGCAGAATGATGAGCACGACGGGCGCAGCGATGCCCCAGGTGGCATAGGTCGGCAGGATGCCCACCAGGAAGGTCGATACGCCCATCAGCAGGATGGTGACCAGGAAGGTGTACTTGCGCCCCACCATGTCGCCCAGTCGACCGAAGAAGAGCGCACCGAACGGGCGGATCGCGAAGCCGGCGGCAAACGCCATCAGCGCGAAGACGAATGCAGCCGTCTCGTTGACGCCGGCAAAGAACTGCTTGCCGATGATCGCCGCCAGCGAGCCGTACAGGTAGAAGTCGTACCACTCGAAGACGGTCCCGAGCGACGAGGCAAAGATGACCTTGCGCTGCTCCTTCGTCATGCTCGTTGGTTCGGACGTTTGGTCCAGGGTGAGTGTGTTCATGAGGGTCCTCATGCGTAGGGACGTGACGAGGCCGCACGCGATGC
>NZ_AZSN01000066.1:0-20912 GCF_000576225.1 Methylibium sp. T29-B
GCGGCCGAGACGCTGAAGAAGCCCGACTGGATCCGCGTCAAGGCCGGCAGCCCCAGCACCCGCTTCTACGAGATCAAGCAGATCCTGCGCGAGCACAAGCTCCACACCGTCTGCGAAGAGGCCAGCTGCCCCAACATCGGCGAGTGCTTCGGCAAGGGCACCGCCACCTTCATGATCATGGGCGACAAGTGCACCCGGCGCTGCCCGTTCTGCGACGTCGGCCACGGCCGCCCCGACCCGCTCGACCCCGACGAACCGCAGAACCTGGCCAAGACCATCGCCGCGCTCAAGCTCAGCTACGTGGTCATCACCAGCGTCGACCGCGACGACCTGCGCGACGGCGGCGCGGCCCACTTCGTCGAGTGCATCCGCCAGGTGCGGGCCCTCTCCCCGGCCACCCGCATCGAGATCCTCACGCCCGACTTCCGCGGCCGCGCCGACCGCGCGCTGGAGATCCTGAAGGCGGCCCCGCCGGACGTGATGAACCACAACCTCGAGACCGCCCCGCGCCTGTACAAGGAAGCGCGGCCCGGCTCGGACTACCAGTTCAGCCTGGACCTGCTCAAGCGCTTCAAGGCCTTCGCCCCGGGCGTGCCGACCAAGAGCGGGATCATGGTCGGGCTGGGCGAGACGGACGAGGAGATCCTGCAGGTCATGCGCGACATGCGTGCGCACGACATCGACATGATCACCATCGGGCAGTACCTGGCGCCCAGCGGGCACCACCTGCCGGTGCGGCGCTACGTGACGCCCGAGACCTTCAAGCGCTTCGAGGCCGAGGCCTACGCGATGGGCTTCAGCCACGCCGCCGTAGGCGCCATGGTGCGCTCGAGCTACCACGCCGACCAGCAGGCCCACGCCGCGGGTGTGGGTGTCGTCGCAGGCTGAACGCACCGCCGCGGAGAAACACCATGCCGCTCGGTGAGTTCGAGCTGATCGACCGCTATTTCAAGCGTCCTGCGCGGCGTGCCGCGCTCGGCGTCGGCGACGACTGCGCGCTGCTGCGCGTGAAGCCCGGCATGTCGCTGGCGATCTCCAGCGACATGCTGGTCGAGGGCCGTCACTTCCTGTCGACGGTGAGACCCGAGCGGCTGGGCCACAAGGCGCTCGCGGTGAACCTGTCCGACCTGGCCGCCTGCGGTGCGCGTCCGCTGGCCTTCACGCTCGCGCTCTCGCTGCCCAACGCCGACCCTGATTTCCTGGCCGATTTCGCGACCGGTCTGTTCCGCCTGGCCGACGAGCATGACTGCGAGCTGATCGGCGGCGACACGACCGCCGGTCCGCTGAACATCTGCATCACGGTGTTCGGCGAGGTGCCGGTCGGTGCAGCCTTGCTGCGCTCGGGCGCCCTGCCCGGCGACGACCTCTACGTCAGCGGCCAGCCCGGCCATGCACGCATCGCGCTGGAGGTGTTCCGCGGCACGCTGCAGGCCGACGGCGAGGTGTTCGAGACGGCGCGCATGGCCATGGAGATGCCGACGCCGCGCGTCGAGCTCGGCCTGGCGCTGCGCGGCATCGCGACCAGCGCGGTCGACGTGTCCGACGGCCTGATCGGCGATCTGGGCCACATCCTCGAGAGTTCGGCCGTCGGTGCCACGCTGGACGTCGACGCGTTGCCGGAGTCGGCGCTGCTGACGCAGCTGCCGCCGTCACTGCGCCGCCAGTTCGCGCTGGCCGGCGGTGACGATTACGAACTGCTGTTCACGGCCCGGCGCGGAGACCGGCAGGCGGTGGTCGATGCCGCCTGGGCGGCCCAGACGCCGGTCACGCGCATCGGCGTCATCCAGGCCTCGGAGGGCTTGCGCCTGGTCGACGGACGGGGCTGCCCGGAGCGCGACATCTACGCCCGCTTCGACCACTTCAAGACCTGAACCCAGCACCCCTCACTGCGACGGCGGCTGCTTCGACAGGAACTGGATGTAGGCCACCAGCTCCCAGATCTGCTCTGGCGTGAAGGCATTGCCCCACGGCGGCATGATGTCCGAACCGCGGCGACCTTCGCTGATGGTCTTGTAGGCATCGGCCGCCACGAATTTCGTGTTGCCCTTGAACGGCGGCGTCTTGCCGCCCTCGCCCTCGGCACCGTGGCAGTAGGCGGAGCAGGTGGAGTTGAAGCGCTTCTTGCCGGCCTCGATGCGCGCGACGTCGTTCAGATCGAAACTCGGTGCGGCAGCACCGCCGGCAGGCGCCGACTCGTCGGCGGGCTTGGGCGGCGGCGTGCCGATCGCCGGACCGACGGCACACGCCAGCACGGCGGCGAGGGTCACGAGGCGGGGGCTCAGCAGGCTCTTCATCGGAAAGACTTCCTTCGTTCTCGTTTCACAAGGTCAAGGGGGAGGACGGCCACTAACCGTCCTCCCCGTCACGGCGCAGCGAGCGCCGTGTTCAGAACATCACGCGTCGAGCATCAGTCGACGGCGAACACCAGCAGCGCAGCGCCACCCGGCAGGTTGCGGATCTGCGGGAAGGCTCCGGTCAGGAAGCCCGGCGCGTGCGAGCCCAGGCCGGTCGGGATCGCAATGTACTGCTTGCCCTTGACCGAGTAGCTGATCGGGCCGCCGCGAGCGCCCGAGCCGGCCGCGAACTTCCACAGCTCCTTGCCATTGTCGGCGTCGAAGGCGAACAGGTTGCCGTACATGTCGCCGGTGAACACCAGGCCGCCGCCGGTGGCCAGTGCCGAGCTGAGCGGCGGCATGTCGAAGCGCACCTTCCAGGCCTGCTTGCCGGTCAGCGGATCGAAGGCGGCGAGCCAGCCGTCGGCCTTCTTGCCCGGGGGATCGGTGAGCTTGATGTCCGACAGGCCGAGCGACAGACCGCCGATGCCGGGCACCGGGCCCTGCTTGGCGCTGGTCACGAAGTTGCAGACCTCCATGCCGTGCGAGTACCAGAGCTTGGTGTTCGGGTTGTAGGCGCCGTGGTTCCAGCTGCGCGCACCCAGCAGGTTGGGACAGTGCAGCTTCTGCTTGTCGGTCTCCGGATACACCGGGTCGATCGGCAGGCCAGTCTTGGGATCCACGCCCTTGGCCCAGTTCATGTTCTCGGTGTACTGCCACGCATTGCGCATGGCGCCGGTGTCCTTGTCCATGACGTAGACGAAGCCGTTCTTGTTCAGGTGAACGAGCACGTTCTTGCCCTTGCCGTCCGGCACCAGCAGCGCCTCGTAGGCCGCGTCGAAGTCCCAGGTGTCCATCGGGACCTCCTGGCGGTGCCACTTGACCTTGCCGGTCTTGGGGTCGAGCGCCAGCAGCGTGGCGGTGTAGAGGTTGTCGCCCTTGCGGTCGTCGTGGTTGAAGTCCGGCGCAGCGTTGCTGGTGCCGATGTAGATGGTGTCGGTCGTCGGGTCGTAGGTGCCCGGCAGCCAGGCCGAGCCGCCGCCGACCTTGCGGCTGTCGCCGGGCCAGCTCTTCGGGTCGTCCTTCGGCACCTCGAAGGTCCAGGTGCGCGCGCCGGTGTCGGCGTTGACCGCGAAGATCTTGCCGATGATCGGCTGGTCGCCGCCGGTGGTGCCACCGAACAGCGTGTCGCCGGCCAGTTGCGGCGGCGAGGAGAACAGCGCGCCGTAGTCCTTCTTCATGTCGCTGAGCTGGGTCGACCACAGCTCCTTGCCGGTCTTCTGGTCGAGCGCGACGAAGCGGCCGTCCAGCGTGCCGATGAACACCTTGCCGCGGCCCACGGTGACGCCGCGGCTGGCCGAGCCATAGAACACTTCCTTGACGATCGGGTCGAGCTTGGCGGTGTAGCGCCAGATGATCTTGCCGGTGGCCGCGTCGAGCGCGAACACGTTGTTGTCCGGCGCGATGGTGTACATGACGCCGTCGATCACGATCGGCGTGGCCTGCAGGCCGTGGGTGATGGTGCCGGGTTGGTGGATCCAGGCCACCTTGAGCTTGCTGACGTTGGACTTGTTGATCTGGTCCAGCGGGCTGAAGCGCCACGCGTTGAAGCTGCGGTGGTACTGGGGCCAGTTGTTGGGGTCGTCGAAGCCGGGGCCACTGCCCGCAGCGCCCGCGGGTGCCGCGGCGAACAGGCCGACGGTCAGGGCCGCGGCGAGTGCCGCCAGCTGTTTCTTGTTGCCGCTGGGAAAGTGATTCATCTCATCGTCTCCATGGTGGTTTTTTAGGTGCTTCTCGTGCGCCGACACACGGTATCGCAGGAGCCCCGGGCACCACAAAGGCAGTTTCCATGCCACGCGCCGCAGAGGCATCGCAAGCGCTCCGGGCCGCGTCACGCTGCAGATGTCGCGGCGCGACGATCGGCGCGACACGTGTCGCAGCCACGGCGCCGCCGACTGCGCGCTTGGGCATCCGGGCGAGCGCGTGAGCTGCGATGGCGCGAACCCGCCATCGCAGCTCCCCACCGATTTATTGCATTTCCCTATCCGGTGGCTCGCGCCATGAATACGGGAATTCGTCCCGACATTTATCGCGCGGGAAATTATCCCGGGTCGTGTCGGGTCGGGAATTAATCCCTGCCGAAATGGCATGTGTCCTGCAGCCCAAGGCCGCGCAGGCAGTTTGTCGCTATCCCGCAAATTGCCTGCCGGACCGGTCGGCCGCGTGCCTGCCGAATATATGGAGACAAGGGACGGGCGCCACGCGTCGTCCCACAACGAGGAGCAAGACAATGTCGATCAGAACCACGGCGCTGCTGACGGCGACGGCCGCTGCGTGCATCGCTGCAAGTGCCGCCGAGACCGGCAACTGGCGCGAGTACAACGGCGACAAGGCGGGATCCCGCTTCGAGCCGGGCGTGAACGTCACGCTGCAGAGCGTGAAGTCGATGAAGGTGGCCTGGCGCGTGCCACTGCCCGGCAACCAGTTGCCGATCGACAACCCGGAGCTGCGCACCTGGGTCAACCAGTCCACGCCGCTGGCGGTCAACGGCGTGCTGTACTCCAGTTCGCCGCTGGGCATCGTGACCGCGCTCGACGGCGCCACCGGCAAGACGCTGTGGACCTGGGACGGCGGCGGTTGGGCCGACGGCACACCGCCGAACCTGGGCTTCATCAGCCGCGGCGTGACCTACTGGGAAAAGGGCGAGGACCGGCGGCTCTTCGTCGGCACGCCCGACGCCTACCTCGTCGCACTGAACGCGAAGACCGGCAAGCCGATCGAGAGCTGGGGTGACAAGGGTCGCATCGATCTGACCAAAGGCCTGCGCCGCCCGGTCGACCGCTCGCTGGTGAGCCCGACCACGCCGCCGATCATCTGCGGCGGACAGGTGATCCCCAGCCTCGCCGTCCTCGACTCCTTCGCGATCGGCCGCGACCCGCTGAAGAACCACCCGCCCGGCGACGTGCGTGGCTTCGACCTGATGACCGGCAAGCAGAGCTGGGTGTTCCATGCGCCGCCGCAGAAGGGCGAGCCCGGCAACGAGACGTGGGAAGGCGACTCGGCGCAGTCGACCGGCGGCATGAACATGTGGACGCGCGCGAGCTGCGACGACGAGCAGGGGCTGGTCTACCTGCCGCTGTCGACGCCGGCGAACGACTTCTACGGCGGCCAGCGCAAGGGCGACGGCCTGTTCGGCGAGTCGCTGGTGGCGCTGAACGCCAAGACCGGCAAGATCGCGTGGTACTACCAGATCGTGCACCACGGCATCTGGGACTACGACCTGCCGGCCGCGCCGAACCTGATGGACCTCACCGTCGACGGCCGCAAGATCAAGGCCGCGGTGCAGGTGACCAAGCAGGGCTTCGTGTTCGCGTTCGACCGAGTCAACGGCAAGCCGATCTGGCCGATCGAGGAGAAGGCGGTGCCGCAGTCCACCGTGCCCGGCGAGAAGTCGTCGCCGACGCAGCCCTTCCCCAGCAAGCCGGCGCCCTTCGTGCAGCAGGGCGTGACCGAGGACGACCTGATCGACCTGACGCCCAAGCTGAAGGAGGAGGCGAAGAAGATCCTGGCGCGCTACAACTACGGCCCGCTCTACTTCCCGCCGACGCTCGACAAGGCCGGCACGCTGGAAGTGCCGGGCGTGCTCGGCGGTGCCAGCTGGGTGGGCGCCGCGCACAACCCGAAGTCCAACGTGCTCTACGTGCCCTCGTTCACGATCCCGTTCGGCATCAAGCTGAAGAAGGGGACGACCGGCGTGTACGACTACACCGGCACCTGGGCCGGTGTCGGTGGTCCGGACGGGCTGCCGCTGTTCAAGCCGCCGTTCAGCACCGTCACCGCGATCGACATGAACACCGGCAAGCACCTGTGGCGCATCCCGGCCGGCCGCGGCCCGGTCGATCACCCGGCCCTGAAGGACCTGAAGCTCGACCGCGTGGGTGTGCCGCGCCAGAGCCACATCGCTCTGACCGAGAACGTGCTGTTCCTGGCACCGGAGGGCACCAACAGCGTCATCGGCCTGTCGGCACGCGGCAACGCGCTGATCACGCAGGCCACGAAGGAGGAGCCCGAGCCCTTCCTCTACGCGCATGACGCGAAGACCGGCGCGCTGGTCGGCGAGGTCCGTCTGCCCGGCGGCGTGTTCGGCAACCTGATGACCTACTCCGCCGGCGGCAAGCAGTTCGTCGTCGCGCCGATCGGGGGAGCCGGCCTCCCGGCCGAACTGGTGGCCGTGCAGGTGAACTGACCCGGCCCGGCACGAGGGGTGGGTGGCGGGTTCCAGCCCACCCCTCGTCTCGATTCCGCTCCACGACCACGACATCGAAGCTTCTGCATGAGACCCCTCCTCCTGACCTTCACCTTCGCCGCCGGGACCGCGCTGCTGGTCGCCGGGGCCCTGGCCGGCGGTTCTCCGCCGCCCGATCCGGCCGCTGGCACGAGCCCCGCCGATGCGCCGCCGATCGACCTGAGCGATCCCGCGCGCATCAGTGCCGGCAAGAGCCGCTTCGACTCGACCTGCGCGGCGTTCTGCCACGGCCACGCGCCTCCGCTGTTCGTCGGCCGCCAGGACCTGCTGCCCGAATACGCCTTCCGGATGATTTCCGACGGTGGTGGAAGTGCCACGCCGATGCCGCCCTGGGGCGATGTATTCACCAAGGAAGAAATCTGGGAACTGGTGGCTTATCTGAAATACCTGGGCACGCAGAAGCCGGAGTGATATTCACCGGCCGCGGGCCCCGAATATTCCAGCTTGCGCCTATATCGACCTCCGGGTCGATATAGGCGCTGGCGTCGTCCGCCCCTCGTCACCGGACCTGCCCGCGACGGGCAGGACGCTTCGCACGCACGTGCCCGGACACGCGACATCTGTTGCCGCCGCCGCGCCGACCGCCCGTTCCGCATGCTCGCCGCGCGGCGGCGACCGCGCTCGACGCATCGCAGCAAGACGCCGTGCGCAGCGACAGGTGTGCTGCATCAACTGTCGCTGCAGTGACACATACAAACCCTGGAAAGACGCCTGCCGATGCGTGTCCCGACGGCACGTCGGGCGCACATGCGGCACACCGCTTTCACTCGGACGCAGGACTTCGACGCTTGTCGCACGAGCGACAACTGTGATGCGGCAGATGCGCCATCGAAACACCGCGCACACCCCGCTTTCCCCGTTGCGTAAGAGAGCACGCCCTCGTGAAGCGGGATGTCGCGACGCATGGCATGGATGCTGCAGAAGAGGCCGCACGGCGACACGGCAGGAAGTCGACCGTTCACGACAGGCGAGCCCCGCCATCCACAACGCGGGGACTGCCCTTACCTAACAAAACCAGGAGACACAATGGACAAGAAAGCCACCGGCATCTCGGCAAAGCAACGGCGTCTCGCCGCCACTGCAACAGTCCTCGCGCTGGCCTCCGGCGCAGCCGCAGCCGCCGACGCCTCGTCGGTCCAGATCTTCGGCATCATCGACGCTGGCGTCCTGACCCAATCGAAGTCCGCCGCGGGCGGCCGCCTCACGCGGCTCGAGACCAGCGGCCTGCGCCAGAGCGTGTGGGGCCTCAAGGGCACCGAGGATCTGGGCGGCGGTCTGAAGGCCTTCTTCAACCTCGAGTCGCACTTCGACACCGACACCGGCGGCCTGCACGGCACCGGCGACAACGGCACGCCCGCCGTCGGCACGGTGCTCTTCCGTCGTCAGGCCAACGTCGGCCTGTCCGGCGACTGGGGCACGCTGATCCTGGGCCGCCAGTACGGCCCCGCGCTGCTGGCGCACATCGGCACCGAGCCGCGCGCGTTCAAGGAGCAGTTCTCCAACCTCTACGCCTGGGCCTACAACCAGCTCGAGCCGATCGCCGGTGCGGGCAGCGTCAACAGCAACAACGACGTCGGCATCTTCTTCAAGAACTCGATCCACTACCGCAACACCTTCGGTCCGGTGACGGCCGGCGTGCTGTATTCGCTGGGCGAGCAGGCCGGCAGCACGTCGAACAACTCCATCCTCGCCGTGGGCCTGAGCTACAGCGGCCCGGTGACGCTGTCGTTCTCGCACGAGTTCATGAAGGACCAGATCACCGGCGAGAAGGTGGTCAAGCACACCGGCGTCGGCGCCGCCGTGCCGTTCGGCGACTTCACGTTCAAGGCGAACTTCCTGCGCGGCGAGAACAACAACGCCGACGGCACCACCAGCTCCAAGGTCAACGGCCTGGGCGTCGGCGTGGACTGGAAGTGGCACCCGATGAACAACGCCACCGTCGCCTACTACGACAACAAGGACAAGGAGAACAAGTCCAACCACACGAAGAACCTCGTGCTGAGCAACGACTACTTCATCTCCAAGCGCACCACGATCTACGCGCAGGCCGCGTTCGTGGACGCCGACGCCGGCGCCACCGGTGCCGCCGCCCTGAAGACCAGCATCGTGGCCGACGGCAGCTTCAAGCCGGACGCGAAGACGACGTTCATCAACGTCGGCATCAACCACAACTTCTGATCTTCCAAAGAACACTTTCGTCAGTGTCTTGAGGCCCGCGTTCACGCACCGCTCCGGCGTTGTGGGAACCCGGGCCGTTTTTTGGCGAACAACACGACGTACCGACCCCTACGCGTACGCGACCAGGAGACTCAACGATGATCCGCTTCAACCTCTCCCGCACGGCAGGCTGCGCCCTCTCGCCGCCTGCCTCGCTTGCTCGCCCTCACCTCGATCGGCCAGGCGCAGGACGCCGAGCCGCCGCTGGGCGTCAACGTTCTCGAGGCCACCTTCAAGTGGCGCCCGAACTATGTCAGCAACGACATGCTGCTCAACGCCGACAAGGACGCCAACAACTGGCTGCACTACGGCAAGGACTACCAGAACACGCGCTTCAGCGCCCTCACGCAGATCACCACCGACAACGTGAAGAAGCTGGTGCCCAAGTGGAACCTGTCGTTCGGCGTCAACGAGGCGCAGGACAGCCAGACCACCGTGGTCAACGGCCGCATCTACGTGACGGCGAGCCAGAACAAGGTGTTCTCGCTCGACGGCGTGACCGGCAAGATGCTGTGGAAGTACGAGCGCTCACTGCCCGGCGACCTGGGCCCGAAGCTGTGCTGTGACGCGGTGAACCGCGGCGTGGCCGTCTACAAGGACATGGTCTTCATGGCCACCCTGGACACGCACGTCGTCGCGCTGAACAACACCACCGGCCAGGTGGTGTGGGAACGCAAGATGGGCGACTACCAGACCGGCGAGATCTACACCTCGATGCCGCTGGTCGCCAAGGGCATGGTGATCGTCGGCAACTCCGGCGGCGACGTCGGCGCCAACGTCGGCCGCATCACCGCACTCGATCCGGCCACCGGCAACACGATCTGGGAGTTCAAGACGCGCCCCACCAGCGCCGATCACCCGCAGGCCAAGACCTGGGCCAACGACTCGTGGAAGACCGGCGGCGGCTCGGCCTGGCTCACCGGCACCTACGACGCGAAGACCAACACCGTGCTGTGGGGCGTGGGCAATCCAGCGCCGGACTTCGACCCGAGCGTGCGCAAGGGCGACAACCTGTACACCAATTCGACGGTCGCGCTCGACGCCGACACCGGCAAGATCAAGTACCACTTCCAGTACACGCCGAACGACGCCTGGGACTACGACGGCAACAACGAGATGATCCTCGTCGACGACGACAAGGGTCGCAAGGTCTGGCTGCACGGCGACCGCAACGGCCACCTGTACTCGATCGACCGCACCAACGGCAAGTGCAACTGGGTCGTGCCGATCGCGCGGGTGAACTGGGTCACCGGTTTCGGCGACAACTGCCGCCCGATCGTGAACCCCGACAAGGTGCCCGGCTACGACCGCATCGCGACCGACATCGCTCCCATCCTCGACGGCGGCAAGGAATGGCACCCGGCCGCCTACAGCCTGCGGACCAAGCTGATCTACGTGCCCTTCATCGACAGCTCGATGGACGTGCAGGCGAAGAAGTCCGAGTGGAAGAAGGGCGAGTGGTTCCTGTCGTCGAAGGTGCTGAAGGCCAATCCCTACACGGGCGGCGTGAAGGCCTTCAACGCCACCACCGGCGAACAGGTCTGGACGCGTCCGCAGAGCACGCCGGCCACGAGCGGCCTGCTTGCCACCGCGGGCAAGCTGGTGTTCTCGGGTGATGCAGAAGGCTACTTCAGCGCGCTGAAGGACGACACCGGCGAGGAGCTGTGGCGCTTCAATGTCGGCTCCGGCATCCACGGCAACCCGACCACCTTCACGGCCGATGGCAAGCAGTACGTCGCGATCGTCTACGGTCCCGGCGGCGGCAGCCTCTGGCCGCTGGTCTACGACGAGCTGTTCAAGCGCAACAACCGCGGTGGCGGGATGATGGTGTTCGGCCTGTCCGACTGAGCCCACGGCGGGGCGCGGCGGCTGCCGCGTCCCGCCGGCCGCATCGATCATGACAACCTCTATCCGACCTCTTGCGCTCGCCGCGCTGATGGCCGTGGCCGGCATCGCCGGCGCCGCCGATGCGCCCGCGACCGCCGCGCTCAAGATCTGCGTCGACCAGGACGACCCGCCGTTCGCCGCCGAGGCCACGCCCGAGCGAGGCATCGACGTCGAGGTGGCCCAGGCGCTGGCGAAGCAGCTGAACCGCCCGCTGCGGCTGGTGTGGGTGCAGGTGCCGAACCGCGGCGGCATCGGCAAGGCGCTGCGCCAGACGCTCGCCGCCGGCCAGTGCGACGCCTACCTCGGCATTCCCCAGGGCCCCGACATGGCCGGCGAGCTGGCCGAGCGCAAGCTCACCCAGTCGGGCCCCTACCTGCTGCTCGGCTACGTCGCGGTGGCAGCGCCGGGCCGTCCGGTGCCGACCACCGCCAGCCTGCGCCGTGCGCGCAAGATCGGCGCGGTCTCGGCCACGCCGGCCGACCTCTACCTGCACCGCATGAACCTGCCGCGCGCGCCCTTCCCCGGCAGCGCGGCCCTGCTGGCCGGCCTGAAGTCCGGCGAGATCGACGTGGCGCTGATCTGGTCGCCCTGGCTGGCCGACGACGCCGCGAAGGGCTACGTGCGCGGCACCGAATCCTTGGGCGACGCCGACCTGGTGACCGGACTGACCGTCGCGACGCGACGCGTCGACGAAGCGCTGACGCGCGACATCGCGGCCGCCGTGGAAGCCCTCCGCGGAGAGGGTCGCTTCGACGCGATCGCACAGGGCCACGACCTGCCGAAGATCACGCCGCCCTGACCCCGACCCGCCTCCCCATGACCGTGTTTCCGACCTTCCTGCCCACCATGCGTCTTCCTTCGTTGCGGCGCCCGCTCGCCGCCCTGCTCTTCACCGTGCTGCCCTGCGCTGCGCTCGCCTTCGGCCCCGGCGGCCCGGGCCGCTTCGGCCCCGGCCGCCGGGACACCCGCGGCCACGACGGCCCCCGCCGAACTCGGTGCCGCCGACCTCGAACGCCAGGGCAGCGAGCTGTTCGGCCGCAACTGCCAGCTCTGCCACAACTCTCGCGGCAAGGGCGGCAAGGGGCCGCAGCTCATCAAGGGGGCCTGGGGCCCGGGCGGCGCGAACAGCGACGACTACATGTTTGGCATCATCAAGAACGGCCGGCCCAACACGCAGATGGGCGGCTTCGGCGGTGCGCTGAGCGACGGCGAGATCCGCGTGATCATCGCCTTCCTGCGGGCCGAGTCGGTGCGCGTGAAGGCCGCCGACCGCAAGGCGGCCGACGCGGACTACGTGCCCTGGTAAACAGGACGGGGCGGCATCGCACCGCCCCGCCACCGCTCGATCAGGCGCACCTCACTTCAGCAGGTCCCTGATCGCGTCGAGCCCGGCCTTCGCGCACTGCTCGTCCTCCTCGGGCGAGCCGCCGCTGGCGCCGATGCCGCCGATGTGCGCACCGCCGGCCATGATCGGCAGGCCGCCACCGTAGGTCACCACACCGGGCGTCCAGGCGAAGCCGGGCACCACGCCCGGCTTGCCGTCCTTGCCGTGGCTCAGTTCGGCTGCGGTGCTGGTCGGGAACGGGAAGTTGGCCGAGGTCTTTGCCTTGCGCACCGCGATGTCGGAGCTGCCGAGGAAGCTGCGTCCATGCGCTCGAACAGGACGGTGTTGGCGCCGGCATCGGCAATCGCGATCGCCATGCGCCAGTTCTTCTGCACGGCCAGCGCCCGGCAGGCTGCAGCAGCCTTCTGCGCCGCGTCGAGCGACAGCACAGGCGCCTTCTCGAGCGCCTGGCCCGAGGCACCGCACAACAGGAGGCCGCTCGTCAGAACGGCCAGGGTGGTGATTCGAATCTTCATGGGGGAACCTATGTTGGGGTTTGTCTCCTGCGGCGGACCGTCGCACGCTCGCGCGTCGCGACACCGCCCCACTCTCACATTGCAATGCCCGTGCCGTGCCGCTACGGCGCGTGCCCGCCGCGCGGTGATGCCACCGGAACCCGCGAAAACAAAGGCCCGGCGGGCCGCGACGGCCTTGCGGGGCGACCCGGCCATGGCTCGGCGCGTGTCGCACCGGGCGAGCCGATGCAACACCTGTGGCGCGGCCAGGCGCAACACCGACCCGCTTCACGAAGGCTTAAGAATCGGAACGTAGCCTGCGCCACAGGCGAGTCGCAGCCCCTGCGTTTCGCCGGCGACCGGGAGCGTGCTCCCGCACGTCCTCCGCTCCCCAGACAGGCTATGCCGATGAAGACCACGACAACCGACGCCACTGCGCCGCTGCCCCTGTCTCTGCCGCTGCATCGTCCCGTGCGCCTGCGCCGGGTTGTCGAGTGGCTGATGTCTGCAGCCGTCGCCTGCTTCGGCGTCTACCTGATGCTCGAGTAGCCGCCCCAGCGCGCCGCCGCCGGTGCCCACGGCACCGGGTCCGGACCGCCGGCATCCTGGCTCCATCGCAGCCGGCGGCCTCCTTGCCGCCTTCGCTTCCCCAGCGACGCCCTGGCGTGCCGTTGCGCCGTCACGAAGCTGTCATCCAACAATTCCATAATCATCGAATTGTTGGATGCCTCCTCTGGATGCTCCTCGAGCACGCCCGCGCCCGAAAGGCCGATGAATGAACGAAAACTCCGCCGTCGCGTCACTCGCCGCGCTGGCCCAGCCGATGCGCCTGCGCGTCTTCCGGGCCCTCGTGGGTGCGGGGCCCCAGGGCATGACGCCGGGGGCCCTGTCGGCCACGCTCGACGTGCCGGCCTCCACGCTGTCCTTTCACCTGAAGGGACTGCTGGTGTCGGGCCTGGTCTCGCAGCAGCGGGACGGCCGCCATCTGATCTACCGGCCCGAACTGGCCCACATGAACACCCTGCTCTCCTACCTGACCGCCCACTGCTGCCAGGGCCAACCCTGCGAGCTCGTACCGGCCGCCGGCTGCACGACCTGCTGAGCGCTCAAACCCGCTCTTCCGAACCGGACCCCACCATGACCGACAAGTCCCACAACGTGCTCTTCGTCTGCACGCACAACTCCGCGCGCTCGATCCTGGCCGAAGGGCTGCTCAACCACGCCGGAGACCGACGCTTCAAGGCCTACTCCGCCGGCAGTCAGCCAGCCGGCGCCGTGAACCCGTTCGCCCTGCTCACGCTGGGCAGGATGGGCATCCCCGCGGACGGCTATCGCAGCAAGGACTGGTCGGAGTTCAGCCGGCCCGGTGCGCCGGAGATGGACTTCGTGTTCACCGTCTGCGACAACGCCGCCGGCGAGGTCTGTCCCGTCTGGCCCGGCCAGCCGATGACGGGCCATTGGGGCGTGCCGGATCCTTCGGCGGTGCAGGGAAGCGATGAAGAGAAGGCGCGCGCCTTCTGGGACACCGCGGTCATCCTCAAGCGGCGCATCGACCTGATGCTGACGCTGCCGATGGCGTCGCTGGACCGGCTGGCGATCCAGCGCGAGATCCGGGCCATCGGCACGCGCTGATCCATGTCCACCGTCACCCTGCCGGCTCCGGCGCCGGCGGCCGCCGCACCGATGAGTCTCTTCGAGCGCTATCTCAGCGTCTGGGTCTTCCTCTGCATCGTGGTCGGCATCGCACTCGGGCAGTGGCTGCCGGGGCCGTTCCAGGCCATCGGGCGCATGGAAGTCGCGCAGGTCAACCTGCCGGTGGGCCTGCTGATCTGGGTGATGATCATCCCGATGCTGCTGAAGGTGGACTTCGGCGCACTGGCCGAGGTCAAGCAGCATTGGCGCGGCATCGGCGTCACGCTGTTCGTCAACTGGGCCGTCAAGCCGTTCTCGATGGCGCTGCTCGGGTGGATCTTCATCCGCCATGTGTTCGCGCCCTACCTGCCCGCCGATCAGCTGGACAGCTACGTGGCAGGCCTGATCCTGCTGGCCGCCGCGCCCTGCACGGCGATGGTGTTCGTGTGGAGCCGACTGACCGGCGGGCATGCGCTCTTCACGCTGTCGCAGGTGGCACTGAACGACGCCATCATGGTGTTCGCCTTCGCGCCGCTGGTGGCGCTGCTGCTGGGCATGTCGGCCATCAGCGTGCCGTGGGACACGCTGGTCACGTCGGTCGTGCTCTACATCGTGATCCCGGTCGTGCTGGCGCAGCTGTGGCGCCGCTCGCTGCTGCGGCGCGGTTCGGGCGCGCTGGAGTGCCTGCTGACCCGCATCGGCCCGTGGTCGATCACCGCATTGCTCGCGACCCTGGTGCTGTTGTTCGCCTTCCAGGGCCGGGCGATTCTCCAGCAGCCGCTGGTGATCGCAATGCTGGCGGTGCCGATCCTGCTGCAGGTCTTCTTCAACGCCGGCCTCGCCTATGGGCTGAACCGGCGTCTCGGCGAAACTCATGCCGTTGCCTGCCCGTCGGCGCTGATCGGCGCCAGCAACTTCTTCGAGCTCGCCGTGGCGGCGGCGATCAGCCTGTTCGGTTTCGAATCCGGCGCGGCGCTGGCCACCGTGGTGGGCGTGCTGATCGAGGTGCCGGTGATGCTGCTGGTGGTGCGCTGGGTGAACGCCAGCAAGGGCTGGTACGAGGCAGGACTGAAACCATGACGACGAACCCCGCACTCCCCGACCTGAGCCTGCCCTACATCGACGCAACGCTCTTCGACACGCCCACCGGCGCGCGCCTGAACGGCGCCGGCACGTCGAGCCACGCGCCGCGTTTCCTGCTCCTCTACGGCTCGCTGCGCGAGCGCTCGTACAGCCGGCTGCTCGTGCTGGAAGCCGCGCGCCTGCTGATCGCCATGGGCGCTGACGTGCGGGTGTTCGATCCCGCCGGCCTGCCGCTGCCCGACGGTGCACCGGAGAGCCACCCCAAGGTCCAGGAGCTGCGCGAGGCTGCCGCGTGGGCCGAAGGCATGGTGTGGGTCTCCCCCGAACGCCATGGCGCCATGACAGCGATCATGAAGGCGCAGATCGACTGGATCCCATTGAGCGTGGGCGCGGTGCGCCCCACGCAGGGCAAGACCCTCGCAGTGATGCAGGTGTCCGGCGGCTCGCAGTCCTTCAATGCGGTGAACCAGCTGCGCGTGCTCGGGCGCTGGATGCGCATGATCACGATCCCCAACCAGTCCTCGGTCGCGAAGGCCTACCTCGAGTTCGACGACGCGGGCCGGATGAGGCCGTCGGCCTACTACGAGCGCGTGGTCGACGTGATGGAGGAGCTGATGAAGTTCACGCTGCTGACGCGCGACGTGGCGCCCTACCTCGTGGACCGCTACAGCGAGCGCAAGGAGAGCGCGGACGCGTTGTCCTTGCGCGTCGGCCAGCGCGCGATCTGAGGTGCGATCCGCGACTTGGCGGGCGCACTGTAAGTTTGGTCCTCCGGAAACGACAACGCATTCAAGCGTTGCCAAAGGCCCGATGCGGGTTGCCGGCACGCGACTTCCCCACCCTACTTCTCTCGCCTCAGGAGTTACATCCATGACGAAGCTGGTTCCCTCCGCGGTGGCCACTGCCTCCGCCTTGTTGGCCGCGACTGCCTTCGCGCAATCGCCCGCAGCCGCGCCGGTCGACCCGAACACCTTCCTGAACCAGTTCGAGTCCACCTTCGGCAAGTTCGAAGGCTTTCGCCGTTCGGGTGCGAAAGGCATCTGCGCGACGGGCGAGTTCGTCGGTTCGGCGGAGGCACGTGCGCTGTCCACGGCCTCGGCCTTCAGCGGCAACCCGGTGCCGGTGGTGGCGCGCTTCTCGGTAGGCGGCGCCAACCCGAAGGCGCCGGACAACGCCAAGTCCCAGCGCAACCTGGCCCTGCAGTTCAACCTGCCCAACGGTGAGCAGTGGCAGATGGGCAACATCTCGGCACCGGTGTTCGGTGCGTCGTCGCCGCAGCAGTTCTTCGGCCGCCTGGCTTCGCTGCAACCCGACCCGGTCACCAAGACGCCGGACGCTGCCAAGGTCAAGGCCTTCGCCGACGCCAACCCCGAAGTGCTGCTGCAGGGCAAGTACTTTGCGTCTCAGCCGGTGCCGGCCAGTTTCGGCACGGTCAACTACTGGGGCGTGCACGCCTTCGGCTTCGTCAACGCCAGCGGAACCCGGCAGTTCGGAAAATGGATCTTCGAACCTGTCGGCGGGCTCCAGGGCCTGACGGACGAGGAAGCCAAGGCCAAGGGGCCGGCCTTCCTGTTCGACGACCTGCGCCAACGCGTGAAGGACGGCAAGGTCGCGTTCAACTTCAACCTGGAACTGGCCCAGGCCGACGACAAGATCGACAGCGCCACCGTGCCGCTGCCGGAAGGCCGCAAGAAGGTGAATCTGGGCCTGCTGAAGATCACCTCCGTGGCGGAAGACAGCGGTGGCGAGTGCCTGACGATCACCTACAACCCGATGGTGCTGCCGAAGGGCGTGGAGCCGTCCGGCGACCCGATGCTCGCGGCCCGTGCGGCCCCATACGCCGTCGGGCTGGGTCGGCGTCTGACGGAGGGTGCCAAGCAGCAATAGCGGACGGATGTCCGGTCCGACTGCCAAGGAGAAGACACCTGGCATCGGCGCGCGATGCGATGGGGTCGCCAGGCCGTGACAAGACGCAGAAGAGCAGCTAAGTTCCGTGGCGCGGCCGGCCCGGCCGCACCACGAGAAGGAACCGGCAATGGCAGGTAGCAGCGCTGTCGGACGCAAGGTCCTGCTGTACTTCGCCTGGAGCAGGCCACAAGAAACCGGCGCTCCGCTGGCGGTCATCGACAACCGCTTCCCCGCCCTGTTCGAGAGCCGCCGGATGCTCTATCCGAGGTACGAGGCGCTGTCCGATCCGCAACGTTTCGACCAGGGCATCGGTGGCTTCCTCGACTTCATCCAGCGGCAGAACTTCGTGGCCTTCGTCGAGCTGGCGAGGGCGCGGTGCGGCAGCACGGTGGCGGAGGCCGAGCGCGGTGGGGACGACGGCGCGCAACGGCCGCTCGACGACGATCTGCTCGGCTCAGCCGACACGGTGATCGTGATCAGCTTCGACTCCTTGCGCACCGCACAGACGGCCAGCGCGCAAGAGGTCACCGCCGTGCAGCGCTTCCTGGCCGACCCCGACCACCTGCTGTTCGTCTGCCCGCACCACGACATCGGGGTCGTGCCCGATCTGCCGAACGACGAGCGCATGGCGCTGCAGCTGGCGGAATTCACGCACCACGGCGACAGGACGATTCCACCGCAGCAGCGCTTCGGAGGCTTTGCGCGTTCTCTGCTGGCGGGACTGGGGGTTCCGGTGGAGAACCGGTTCGGGCTGCGCCCTGCGGTCGAAGCGGACGGACGGCCTGCGCCCATCGAAGCGGCGCGAGAGCTCGATCGCCTGCACCTGCTCGAAGGCATCGGATCGCTCAACCTGCATGCCCATCTCCCGCACCTCGAGCGCCGCGCGGACGCCGTTCACAAGCTCGAGGTGCTCGCGCGCCAGCGCATCGATCCGGCGGCCCCGCCGCATCCGTTCGTCCAGGAGCGGGGCCTCCTTTTCGACGCTTTGCTTCAGTCGCACCGAGATGTGTTCGCCGGCACCTTGCTGATCGGTGACGCCACGCTGTGGAGTTCCACCGCCGGCGGCCTCGACAACCTGCAGCGGCTGTGGACCAATGTGCTCGAGCGGGAGAGGCGTCGGCCGTGAGCCGTCAAGCGCCGAGTGCCGAATTCGCCGAAGCGCGCATGCCGGCCCTGAGGATCTCGAATACACCGTCTCGCACTTCGATCAACATCGCGCCGAAGGCGCTTTGCCACAGGTATCGCTGCACGCCCTCGCTGGCCAGGGCGAGATCCTGTTGACCGGCGGGCTGCACGCGGCATGAAGCCAAGCTTCTTGAAGCCCAAGTCTCGAGCGCGTCCGCCGGCAAGTTGACTTGCCGTACTTTTCCGTACCGGCATAAGAAAAGCACCTGGCGTCTCCGCCAGGTGCTTGTTCTCTCTACCGAATTTGGTAGGCGCGATTGGACTCGAACCAACGACCCCCACCATGTCAAGGTGGTGCTCTAACCAGCTGAGCTACGCGCCTGAGGAGCCGGGAGTCTAGCATGGCCCGAAAGGACTGACGCCCGGCAACCGGGCCGCACGCTAGCGACGGCGCGCGCTGCGCACGCCGCTCACCTGGCACACCGAGCCCAGCACGGCCTGCAGCCGCGCGGAATCGGAGATCTCCACCGTGAAGGTCATCCACGCCGTGCCCTTGAGCGACTGCGTGTGCACGCCCACCACGTTCATCTTCTCCTTCGCGAACAGCTCGGAGATGTCGCGCAGCAGGCCCTGCCGGTCCGCTGCCTCCACGGCCACGTCGACCGGGTACACCGCCGGTGCATCACCGCGCGGCCGACCCCAGGCCACGCTGATCACCCGCTCTGGTGAGCGGCCGGCCATCTGCCGGAAATTGGAGCAGCCCGTGCGGTGGATCGCCACGCCCTTGCCACGCGTCACGTAGCCGCCGATCGCGTCGGGGGGTGCCGGACGGCAGCAACGCGCCAGCGTGGTGAGCAGCGATTCCACGCCGACCACCAGCACGCCACCCTTGGGCGTGGCGTCGCTGCTCGGCCCGCGGCGCAAGCGCTGGGCCAGTGCCTCGTCGGGGTCGGGCAGCGGCTCGGGCGGGCGCAGCAGCGTCTCGATGTTGCGCAGCGAGTACTCGTCCTTGCCCACCACCTCGAACAGCGCCTCGGCGTTGCGGAAGCCCAGCTGCGAGGCCAGCTCGTCGAGCTTGATCGCCGTGCGGCCCTCCCGCTGCAGCAGCTTCTCCACCGCCTCGCGGCCCCTTGCGATGGTGTGCTGCTGGGTCAGCGCGTTGAACCAGGCACGCACCTTGGTCTTGGCGCGCGAGCTGCGCAGGTAGCCGAGCTCGCCGTTGAGCCAGTCGAGCGACGGCCCGCCCTCCTTCACCGCCACGATCTCCACCGTCTGGCCACTCTGCAGCGGCGTGTTCAGCGTGACCATCGCGCCGTCGACACGCGCGCCGCGGCAGCGGTGGCCCAGGTCGGTGTGCAGCGTGTAGGCGAAATCGATCGCCGTCGCGCCGGACGGCAGCTCGATGATGGCGGCCTGCGGTGTGAACACATAGATGCGGTCGTCGAACAGGCCCTGCCCGGCTCCGACCGCACCGTCGCCACCCGGCTCGACCAGCTCGCGCTCCCAGGCCAGCAACTGGCGCAGCACGGCCTTGCGGGCCTGAGCCACCTGCTCCTCGAAGTCGCCGCCGGCGCTGACGCCGGCGTAGCCGCGGGCACCGGCTTCCTTGTAGGCCCAGTGGGCGGCGATGCCGCTCTCGGCGTGCTCGTGCATCGCGGTCGTGCGGATCTGGATCTCGATCGGGCGGTCCTGCTCGTCCAGCACCACCGTGTGCAGCGACTGGTAGCCGTTGGCCTTGGGGCGGGCGATGTAGTCGTCGAACTCCTCGGGCAGGGAGCGCCAGAGCTCGTGCACCCGGCCGAGCGTGGCGTAGCAGGCCGGCACGTCGTCGACGATCACGCGCAGCGCCCGCACGTCGAGCACGCGCTCGAAGTCCAGGTGCTTGCCGCGCATCTTCTTCCAGATGCTGTACAGGTGCTTCGGCCGCCCCTGCACCTCGGCGCGCACGCCGACCTCGGCCAGCACCGTCACGAGACGGGCACGCGCGGCCTCCACCACCTGCTCACGCTCGACGCGCTTCTCGTCGAGCAGCCTGGCGATGCGCCGGTACTCGTCGGGCTGCTGGAAGCGGAACGCCAGGTCCTCGATCTCCCACTTGATCTGCCAGATGCCGAGCCGGCTGGCCAGCGGCGCGAACACCTGCATCGACTCGCGCGCCAGTGCCTGCGGGCACGCCTGCCTGCTGGCCGCGTAGTAGCGCAGCGTCTGCAGCCGCGAGGCCAGGCGCAGCAGCACCACGCGCAGGTCGCGCGAGAACGCCAGCAGCATCTTGCGCACGCGCTCCACCTGCGCGGCCTGCTGCGCGGCGTCGAGCGCCGCGTCGCCGAGCGCCTCGCGCGCGCTGCGCTGCACCTGCACGAGCTTGCGGGTGTGCGCGACCAGGCTCGCATAGCTGTCGCCATAGGCCTTGGCGATCACCTCCTCGGGCTTGGCGAGGTAGTCGCCGGCGTAGACCAGGTAGGCCGCGGCCCGCATCGTGGGCGCCGCGCCGATGGCCTGCAGGATGGCCGCCACGCCGTCGGCGTGCGCCAGCGCGTCCTCGCCGGTGTCGAAGCGCTCGCCGGCCAGCAGCGGCTCGGCGA
>NZ_AZSN01000067.1:0-20352 GCF_000576225.1 Methylibium sp. T29-B
AGCGCCTCGTACGACGCGGAAAACAACAGCTGGACGGGCGAATTGCTGGCGAACTCGCTGTCGTTCAGCTCGGGCGTCCCCATCCCCACACGGCAATGGGGCGCCACCGAGAAGTTGAAGACGCAGCTCACCGGCACGGGCTGGAGCACCAACCGAAATGTGGTGACCTGGGATCCTGCGGGCGCAACCGGCGTGGCATTTCGCTCTACCAGCACCGGCGCCGGAAGAGTCAATGCTGCCCAGCTTGCACTGCTCGACACGAGCTATGTTGCCGGGGACGACAGCGTCAACTATCTGAATTACCTTCGAGGTGATCGGACGAACGAACTGGCCTCGACGACCCCCGGTTACCGAACGCGCACGGAGTTGCTCGGCGACATCGTCGGGTCGCGTGTGTTGCCGGTCGGTCCGCCTTCGCTATCGCTGTCGGACGTCACCAACCCTGGCTATCGAGCATTCAGAGCGGCCCGTGCGAACCGCCCGACCGTCGTTTATGTCGGCGCGAACGACGGCATGCTCCACGCTTTCAATGGCGCACTTTCGGGCACCGATGCCGGGCGTGAGATCTTCGCCTACATCCCGAATGCAGCATTCAATGGCCCGGACGGAACGCCGAATGTGAGCGGTCTGGCCTCGCTAGGCCGCACTCCGTTCAATCATCGCTTCTTCGTGAACGCCACGCCGGTGGTCAAGGACGTGGACTTCAACCGGACCGGGACAGGCAGCACGCCGGCCTCGACGGCGTCCGATTGGCGGTCGATCCTGGTCGGCGGCCTTGGAAAGGGCGGGCGCAGCTTCTACGCGATCGATGTGACCGATCCGGGCGGAATCAACTCCGAAGCAGACGCTGCGGCCCGCGTGCTTTGGGAGTTCACCGATTCACGCATGGGCTATTCGTTCGGCGAACCGATGATCGTGAAGACGCGCAAGTACGGCTGGACGGTGATCTTCACGTCGGGCTACAACACACCCGACGGTCAAGGCTACCTGTTCTTCGTGAATCCCAAGACGGGTGCGCTGCTCGAAGCGGTTTCTACTGGCGTGGGGACGATTGCCAACGATGCGGGCCTGGCGCACGCGAACGCTTACGTGCTCGACTTCACCGATGGCTACGCTGACGCGATCTACGCTGGCGATCTGCTCGGCAATCTCTGGCGGCTGAACGTCACTGGCACGACCGGAAGCTACCCTGCCCCGCTGCGACTTGCCACGCTCAGCCACCCCACCGAAGGGGCTCAACCAGTGACTTCGCGGCCTCTGATCGAAGTGCACCCGACGACGCGCCAACGCGTGGTGATGATCGGCACCGGTCGCCTGCTGGACTCGACCGACATCGGGTCCGCCCAGATGCAAAGCTTCTACGCCATCACAGATGGCAATGCGGTCGCCTTCAACACCACGCTTCCGAGCGGCGTCTCGTTCCCGATCGGTCGTGACAAGCTGGTCGAGAACACTAATCTCCTGGCGGGCTACACCGCCACGGCGGCCGCCCCCATGGGATGGTTCATCGATCTCGGCAAGAACGCGAGCAACACGGTGGCATGGCGGCTGACCAATGACCCTATCAGCTTCTTCGGCACCGTCGCCTTCACACCCAGTTTGCCTGGTGGCGACAGCTGCAACCCCTCGGGCATCAGCCGTATCTACGGAGCGGATTTCTCCAGAGGTATCTCTCGATTGCTGGAGAACTCCACGGTTGTCTCGTATATCCAGACGACCAGCCTTATCACCGACTTCAAGTTCGTGAAGGTCGACGGCAAGATGACGGCGATCCGCGGCGACGAGAAGGGTGAGTTGGGCAAGAACGATCTCAATTTCGGTCTCCCTGTCGGATTGAGGCGCTTGAACTGGCGCGAACTCCCGCTGTCGAACTGATCAGGCGCAGTCCCCCGCCCAGCCTCCGGCGCCATCTGCGGTCCGGAGGCTTTCTTGTTTTCAGGGTCCTGCCAGTGCCGCCAAACGCACCCGCCCCCTACAGACAGGGATTCAGCGGCCGATAACCACGCATCGCCCGGAACCCTCCCCATGCTCACCCACGCCTTGCCCGACCTGCCCGCCTGGACCCGTTGGTTCAGTGACGCGCCGATCCCGGTGCTGGCGGCCACGGCGGAGGAGCTGGAGTTGCTGGAACGTGTGGAAGCCACCCGCGGTGATGTCGACGCGCACCAGCTCGCCGAGCCAGTGCGGCAGGACCCCTTGATGTCGCTGAAGCTGCTCGCGGCCGTGGCCCAGTTGCGCCGCCGGCGGGACGGCGGCGACAACAGCGGGCCCGAGACGGTCACGGCGGCGCTGGTGATGATGGGGATCGGCCCGTTCTTCAACACATTCAACGGCATGGCGCAGATCGAGGTGCACCTGGCCAGCCAGCCGGAGGCCCTGGCCGGCCTGCAGCGCGTGATGCGGCGTGCGCACCGCGCGGCCAACTTCTCGCTGGGTTTTGCGGTCCACCGCATGGACGACGATGCAGAGGTCCTCCACTTGGCGGCGCTGCTGCATGACTTCGCGGAGATGCTGCTGTGGTGCCACGCGCCGGCTCTGGCGCTCGAGATTGCCCGCCGTCAGCGCGCCGACCCGACGCTGCGCTCAGACCATGCACAACGCCAGCTGCTGAATATCGACCTGCTCGCGCTGCAACAAGCCCTGATGCACACCTGGGCGCTGCCCGAACTGCTGGTACGCATCGCCGACGACAACAGCCAGGCTGCCCAACCCCAGGTGCAGAACGTGGTGCTGGCCATCCGGCTGGCCCGCCACACCGAGGATCCCGTGCGCGGCTGGGACAATCCTGCGGTTCCCGACGATCTGGCCGCGATCGCCCGTCTGCTCAATCTTTCGCTGCCCGCAACCGAAGCCCTGGTGCGCGCGATCGACGGCTGAGCGCGCCGCGCCGTGGCGTCTGCCACGGCGGCGCTCGTCGGCCACCGCGGCAAGCCCTAGACTGGCTCACATGAGCGGTCCCGACCTCAACTTCTGGCAGCAGCGCTTCGACGCCGGGCAGTTGCCCTGGGATCGTGGAGCACCGAGTCCGCAGCTTGCCGCCTGGCTGGGCGACGGCAGCCTGAAACCGGGGCGCATTGCGGTGCCCGGCTGCGGCAGCGGACATGAGGTGGTGGCGCTCGCACGCGGCGGCTTTTCGGTCACCGCCATCGACTACGCGCCCGGCGCCGTGCGCCTCACTCAGGGCCGGCTCGCCGCGGCGGGCCTGGCCGCGGAGGTCGTGCAGGCCGATGTGCTGACCTGGCAACCCACAGCGCCGCTGGACGCGGTCTACGAACAGACCTGTCTGTGCGCCTTGCATCCCGACCACTGGGTGGCCTACTTCGCCCGACTGCACGCGTGGCTGCGTCCGGGCGGCACGCTGGCCCTGCTGGCGATGCAGGCGCTGCGGGAAAGCGCCGGCCAGGGCCTGATCGAGGGCCCCCCGTATCACGTGGACGTGAACGCGCTGCGGGCGCTGCTGCCGGGCGATCGCTGGGACTGGCCTCGCCCGCCCTACGCTCGCGTTCCGCACCCGTCCAGCACCTGGCAGAATTGGCCATCGTGCTGACTCGGCGCTGACCGAGCGAGGGCCTGCCGCAGACCCGGAAACCCGCTTTCGCTCGCTGCGGGTTGCCCCGCGCCGACAAAAGGGCCCGGAGCCTGAGACAATAGCGGTATGGCCTCACGCAAAGACACCACGACCCGCATCCAGCAGGACGGGCTTCGCTACACCAGCAAGGCCCCAGGCTCGCCGTTCTCTCCGCGCCCCGGCGCGTTCTCGGGCGCGACGAACACCATGTCCTGCTTCTTCTGCGGCGCCCACCAGCCCCCCAACCGACGCACCATGCAAAAGGTGCTCGGACGCAGCCAGCCGGTCTGCGAGCCCCTGTGCGAGAAGAATCCGCGCAGCAAGAAGCTCGCCGCCGCTGCAGCTGCGGCGGCCGCCGCAGAAACCAGCGAAACCAGCAGCGCGGACTGATCGTCCGCGGGTGCGCGACGCGAGCCTCGCGTCCACGTCCCGACCGCCGAGTGCACGATGGACAGTCTCGACCTGCAAGTGTTGACCGAGGCACGCCGCTGGTTCGCTGAAGGCCGGCGCGTCTGGCTGGTCACGGTGCTGGAAACCTGGGGCTCGGCGCCCCGGCCGCCGGGCGCGCTCCTGGCCCTGCGCGACGACGGCCAAGTGGTCGGCTCGGTATCGGGCGGCTGCGTCGAGGACGACCTGATCGACCGCGTGCGGCATGGCGAGCGCGTCGCCACACCGGCGCTCGTGAACTACGGTGTGAGCAAGGAGGAAGCGGCCCGCTTCGGCCTACCTTGCGGCGGCAATCTGCGCCTGTTGCAGGAGCCGCTGAGTTCGGTCGCCTGGATCGACGAGCTCCTGGCACGCACCGCGCGCCACGAACTGGTGGCTCGCCGCCTCGACCTGTCCAGCGGCAGCGTGACCCTGGAGACCGCTTCGCGCGGCGAGGCCTTCAGCTTCGACGGCCACACGCTTCGTGCACTGTTCGGTCCCCGCTGGCGCCTGGTGATGATCGGCGCCGGGCAGCTGACGCGCGTCTTGGCGCAGATGGCGCTGGCTCTGGATTTCGAGGTCATCTGCTGCGATCCGCGCGAGGAGTACCACCTGGGCTGGGACGTGCCGGGCTGCCGTTTCAGCACGGCGATGCCGGACGATCTGGTCGTCGAATTGGCACTCGACCCGCACAGCGCGGTGGTGGCGCTGACGCACGATCCCAAGCTCGACGACCTGGCGCTGCTCGAGGCGCTGAAGTCGCCCGCCTTCTACGTGGGTGCGCTGGGGTCGCGCGACAACACAGCGCGGCGCAAGGAGCGCCTTGCGCTGTTCGACCTGTCGCCTGGCGAGATCGACCGGTTGCACGGCCCTGTCGGTCTGCACCTGGGCGCCAGGACGCCGGCCGAGATCGCGGTGTCGATCCTGGCCGAGTTGATCGCCGTGCGCCACGGAGTCGACCTGGCGCAGAAGAAGACCGGTTCGGCAGTCCCGCCGCTGCGTGCCGCAGAGTTGCCGCAGGCCTGATCCGGGCTTGGAGCGCCACCCCAGGCGCCCAACAACAATCCGGCCGCTCGTATACCGCTGGCGCTGCCCGCATGAACGCTGCTGACGCCCCCCCTTTGCTGAGCCTGCGCGAACTGGGTTTGCGCTACCCCAATGGCATCGTGGCCCTCGACCGCTTGAGCTTCGATCTGCGCGCCGGAGAGACCGTCAGCGTGCTCGGACCTTCGGGCTGCGGCAAGACCACGGCGCTGCGGCTGATCGCCGGCCTGGAGCGGCCGGGGTCGGGCACCGTGACCTGGGCCGGCGGCAGCGCGCCGGAGCTCGGCTTCGTGTTCCAGGAGCCGACCTTGATGCCATGGGCGACTGTGGCCGACAACGTGTGGCTGCCGTTGCGCCTGCAAGGCCGAACACGGGCCGCGGCGGCCACCACGATCGACGCGGCGCTGGACCGGGTCGGCCTCACGGCGGCGGCGAAGGCCTACCCTCACGAGTTGTCGGGCGGCATGAAGATGCGCGCGTCGATCGCCCGAGCCCTGGCGCTGCGGCCGCAGTTGCTGCTGATGGACGAGCCTTTGGCGCCCTTGACGAGTTGACGCGCCAGAGGCTGAACGACGATCTGCTGGCGATCCAGGCCGAGCAAGGCTTCGCGATGGTGTTCGTGACGCACAGCGTCTACGAATCGGTCTACCTGGCCGACCGCGTGCTGTTGATGGGCCCCGCTCCCGGCCGCCTCCGCGAAGAGATCCGCATCGAGCGGCGCGGACTGCGCGGCGAGGCCTTCCGGACTGCCGCGCACTACGGCGAACAATGTGTCGCGGTCTCGCGGGCGCTGCGCCGCGCGGTCGAAGGCGTTGCGGTGGGACCCGACTGAGCTTGCGACGATGCCGGTCGCTCGCCCCCGCACAGATACCTCCCCGCAGCCCGCGGCATGGCGGGCGCGTGCCTTGCGCGCGATCGTGCCGGCGGCGCTGATCGTGGCGCTGCTGGTGACCTGGGAACTCGTCGTCCACATTCAGAAGGTGCCTCACTACATCCTGCCGGCGCCGTCGCTGATCTTCAGGACGCTGATCGAACGCTGGGACACGCTCGGGCCGTCACTCTGGTTCACCGTCAAGCTGACGCTGCTGGCGCTGGGCGCAGCCGTGCTGGGCGGCGTGTTGCTGGCGGTGGCGTTCGCGCTGTCGCGCTGGGTGGAAGTGGCGCTGTTCCCGATTGCCGTCGTGCTGCAGGTGACACCGATCATCGCCATCGCGCCGTTGATCCTGATCTACGTCGAAAGCACCACGCTGGCATTGCTGCTGTGCGCGTGGATCGTCGCCTTCTTCCCGATCCTGGCGAACACCACTATCGGCCTGAAGAGTGCCGACGCACGCTTGCGAGATCTGTTCACGCTGTACGGCGCGACACGTTGGCAACGACTGCGTTTCCTGCTCGTGCCCAGCGCACTGCCTTATTTCATGGCGGGCCTGAAAGTCGCCGGTGGCCTGAGCCTCATCGGCGCAGTGGTCGCTGAGTTCACCGCCGGCACAGCCGGGCGAGACACCGGACTCGCCTCGCGCATTCTCGAGGCCAGCTTCCGCACTGAGACGCCCTTGATGTTCGCCGCGCTGCTGCTGGTGTCGCTGCTCGGTGTGGCGATTTTCCTCGTGTTCTCGGGCCTGTCGAAATGGCTGCTCGGTCGCTGGCACGAGAGCGAGATGCCGAAACACGACGCAGCTCGATGAGCCGCAAGTCGACGAGTCCACCGAGTGCGGCACAAAGCAAAACGCCCACCGAGCGGTGGGCGTTTTGAAAAGGCTGGCGCCTGTTGATCTTGGTTGCGGGGGCTGGATTTGAACCAACGACCTTTGGGTTATGAGCCCAACGAGCTACCAGACTGCTCCACCCCGCGACTGAGACCAAAAGTATAGCACGCGCGTGTTGCGTCGCGCCAGTTCACAGGCCCGCCGACTGCAGGCTCTGCTGGAAGCGTTGGGCATTCTGGAAGCCGATGACACGCGTTTCGAGCTCACGGCCACCGGCATCGAAGAACACGATACCCGGCGGGCCGAAGAGCTGGAAGCGCTTGAGCAGCGCCCGGTCCGACTCGCTGTTGCGCGTCACGTCGGCCTGCAGCAGCAAGGCCTTGCCGAGCCGCGCCTGCACGGCCGGATCGGTGAAGGTGAAGCGCTCCATCTCCTTGCAGCTCACGCACCAGTCGGCGTAGAAGTCGAGCATCACCGGTCGACCGGCGCCACGGACCGCGGCGTCGAGTTCCTCGACCGTGCTGACACGCCGGAAGCTCACGCCGTCGTGCGTCGCGGCTATCGCGTTGCCAGGCAACGCCGCAGCCGCAGCTGGGGAGATGCCGACGACGAAAGGCTGCAGGGGCTTGAGTGCGTCCTGCGCCCCGGCCGCAGCGCCGACGATCTGCGTGGCGCCTGCGACGGCCAGCGCGAGACCGAGCCCCTTGACCAGCCGCAGGTCAGCGCCGGCGATCTCCGGCAGGCGGTCGAAGGCATGCAGGAACACCGCGGCACCGATCAGCAGCACGCCCCAGCCGGCGACGGCGAGCGGCGCGGGCACGACCGGGCTGAGCATCCACCAGGCAACGGCCAGCAGCAACAGGCCGAAGAAGCGCTTGACGCTCTCCATCCACGCCCCCGCGCGCGGCAGCAAGGCCCCGGCCGACGCACCGAGCAGCAGCAGCGGCACGCTCATGCCGGCGGCCAGCGAGAACAGCGCGCTGCCGCCCAGCAGCACGTCGCGCGTCTGGCTGATGTACAGCAAGGCGCCGGCCAGCGGTGCAGCAACACAGGGGCTGACGATCAACGCGGACACGCCGCCCATTGCGAACACGCCCGCCAGCCGCCCACCCTGCAGTCGCCCCGAAGACGCGGCAAGGCGGTCGCGCAGCACCGCTGGCAATTGCAATTCGTAGGCACCGAACATCGACAGGGCCAGCAGCGCCAGCAACAGCGAGAACGCGCCCAGCACCCAGGCGTTCTGCAAGGCCGCCGCCAGGCCCTCGCCTGCCAGACCCGCGGCCACGCCGAGCGCGGTGTAGACCAAGGCCATGCCGAGCGAATACGCGCCGGCGAGCAGCAGTCCGCGCGAGCGCGCCACAGCCTGACCGCCCTGCCCGACGATCAGCGACGACAGAATCGGCAGCATCGGGAGCACGCAGGGTGTGAACGACAGCAGCAACCCCGCGACGAAGAACGCGAAGACCACAAGCCAGAAGCGGCCGCTGCGCAACGCATGGTCGATGGCCGCGTCTCCACTGCGGCTCGCCCCCGCCATGGAGGCCGATGCGCGCGATGCGGCGAGGGCGCCATCGAGCCCGCGACCGTCCGCCGGCACGCGAACACTGCCGTCTCCACCGAAACCCGCCAGCCGCACATCGGCCACGCTCTGCATCGGTGGATAGCACAACCCCTGATCGGCGCAACCCTGGCTGGTGACGACGAGTTGGAAGGACGCCGGTGCGGCATCGACCGGCAAACGGATCGCCACGCGTCCGCGGTAGGTCTCGACATCCTTCTCGAAGGTCTCGTCGAACTTCACCGTCCCGGAAGGAATTTCCGGCGCGCCGAGCACCACCCCGCCCCCCTGTGCTTCAAATTTGAAGGGCTCGCGGTACAGGTAATAGCCGTCCGCCACGACGAAGCCGATCTCGATCGACTTGCCGTCGAGGACCCGCGCGTCGAAGCGAAAGGCCTGCTCGGGCGGCAGGAAATCCTCAGCCGCTGCAGCAAACAAGGGGAGCAGCGCAGTCAGCCACAGCAGCAGCGTGCGCAGGAATCGGATGGGCGTCACGGGGGGCATGCGGTCAGGTCGAACGAGGGTCGGAAGGGTCGGCAGCCAATCCCTGCAGAGTAGCCTGTCATGGTCATCGAAGCGCTATCGGAAGTTCGGACCCTGCGTCATTCCTGACGGTTCCGTCCCCATCGCCTCGCGCCGGCGGGCACGGAAAGCAAGAAGGCCAGCACGATGGCTGGCCTTGCAGAACCTCGTTGCGAGCGCTCCGGGCGGATTCACCGGCCCGGAGCCCCAACCATCAACCCGCCTTACTCGGTCGCCTCGGCCGGCGCTTGGGCCGCAGGCTCGGGGCGATCGACGAGTTCGACGAAGGCCATGGGCGCGTTGTCGCCGACGCGGAAACCCATCTTCAGGATGCGGGTGTAGCCGCCCGGGCGCGCCTTGTAGCGCGGACCGAGGTCATTGAACAGCTTGGCGACGACATCGCGATCGCGGGTTCGATCGAAGGCCAGGCGGCGGTTGGCCAGCGTCGGCTCCTTGGCCAGCGTGATCAGCGGCTCAACGACGCGGCGCAGCTCCTTGGCCTTGGGGACGGTGGTCTTGATGGCTTCGCTCTGGATCAGCGAGTTGGCCATGTTGCGCAGCATCGCGAGGCGGTGCTCGGAGGTGCGATTGAGCTTGCGGAGTCCGTGACGGTGGCGCATGGTGAAGTCCTTTCGACTTGCTTTCTGACTTGCTAATGACCGCCAGCCGGATCAGGTACTGGCGGGTGCGTGATCGAACGCGACACGCGCGCTCGTCATCCGATGCCGAGCTTTCAGGGCCGGCTGATGGGGGCTGGCGTTAGCGCTTGTCCAGGCCTTGCGGCGGCCAGTTCTCAAGGCGCCCGCCCAGGGTCAGCCCCCGCGAGGCCAGCACTTCCTTGATCTCGTTGAGTGACTTGCGGCCGAGATTCGGCGTCTTCAGCAGCTCGGTCTCGGTGCGCTGGATGAGGTCGCCGATGTAATAGATGTTCTCGGCCTTCAGGCAGTTGGCCGAGCGCACGGTGAGCTCGAGCTCGTCGACCGGACGCAGCAGGATCGGATCGAACTGCGTGCTGCGCTGTGCGGGCTGGGCGTCGAAGATGTCGTTGATCTGGCCCTCGAGCTGCGCGAACACGGCCAGCTGTTCGACCAGGATCTTGGCCGAGGCGCGGATCGCCTCTTCCGGCGTGATCGCACCGTTGGTCTCGATCTCCATGACCAGCTTGTCCAGGTCCGTGCGCTGCTCGACACGCGCGCTTTCGACCGTGTAGCTCACGCGGCGAACCGGGGAGAACGACGCATCGAGGACGATACGACCGATCGACTTGGTCGGCTCGTCACCGAAGCGGCGCATCGTGCCCGGCACATAGCCGCGGCCCTTCTCGACCTTGATCTGCATGTCGAGCTTGCCGCCCTGCGACAGGTGCGTGATCACGTGGTCGGGATTGATGATCTCCACGTCGTGCGGGGTCTGGATGTCGCCGGCCTTGACGGGACCCTCACCCTCCTTGCGCAGCACCAGCGTGACTTCATCGCGGTTGTGCAGGCGGAACACCACACCCTTGAGGTTCAGCATGACGTGGACCACGTCTTCCTGAACACCGTCGATCGCCGAGTACTCGTGCAGCACGCCCGCGATCGTGACTTCGGTCGGCGCGTAGCCCACCATCGACGACAGCAGCACGCGGCGCAGGGCATTGCCCAGCGTGTGACCATAGCCGCGCTCGAAGGGCTCGAGCGTGACCTTGGCGCGGTGGGCGCCCTTGGCGGCGCTCAGCGGCTCGACGTTGATGGCTTTGGGCTTCAGCAGATTGGTTTGCATCAGGTCTTCCTGTCATTACCCTCGGCTCGTTACACCGATAAGGCTGATGGAGCACCGGAGACGACGCGCCTGGCGGCGACGTAGAACCCGGACCGGGAAAGCGCTTGCGCGCCGGGCGGCGCGGGCCATAGGCCGGACACCGCCGCAGCGCGCTGTAAATTCAACGCGAATACAGTTCGACGATCAGGGATTCGTTGATGTCCGAACCGAACTCGTCGCGGTCGGGCGACTTCTTGAATACGCCCTCGAGCTTGGTCGCATCGACCTGCACCCACGCGGGCAGGCCCATCGACTCGGCAAGCTTGAGCGACTCGGTCACCCGCAATTGCTTCTTGGCCTTTTCGCGCACGGCGACGACGTCACCGGTCTTCACCAGGTAGGACGCGATGTTGACGACCTCACCGTTCACGGTGATGCCCTTGTGCGAAACGAGCTGGCGGGCCTCGGCACGGGTCGAACCGAAACCCATGCGATAGACCACGTTGTCCAGGCGCGATTCGAGCAGCAGCAGCAGGTTCGCACCGGTGTTGCCCTTGCGGCGCTCGGCCTCGGCAAAGTAGCGGCGAAACTGGCGCTCGAGTACGCCGTACATGCGCTTGACCTTCTGCTTCTCGCGCAGCTGGAGACCGAAGTCGGAGGTGCGCGAGCCAGAGGTGCGGCCGTGCTGGCCCGGCTTGGTTTCAAACTTGGACTTGTCCCCGATGGCGCGACGCGCGCTCTTCAGGAACAGATCGGTGCCTTCACGGCGGGCCAGTTTGGCCTTGGGACCCAGATAACGTGCCACGTTGCTTCCTTGGTTCTCTGACGTGGGGAGCGGCCGGGGCCGCGCCTCACGCAAGTCTGGCCGGGGGTTCGAGCGCTCTAGGGTCGCTCTTCTTGGACAGCCAGACGGTGGGCTTAGCGAAGCCTTGCGGCTTCAACGAAAACCGCCGGCGTGCACTGAAGTGCCCACCGGCGAATCGGGTAACTGCGTATTGTAGCCCGGTCGCCCGGGCCTAACACGCGGCTCAGATGCGACGACGCTTCTGCGGGCGGCAACCGTTGTGCGGGACCGGCGTCACGTCGGAAATCGACACGATGCGGATACCCAGCGCGGCCAGCGCGCGCACCGACGACTCACGGCCCGGACCGGGGCCCTTGATCTCGACTTCGAGGTTCTTGATGCCCTGGTCCTGCGCGGCACGACCGGCCACTTCCGCAGCCACCTGGGCGGCGAACGGCGTCGACTTGCGCGAACCCTTGAAGCCCTGGCCACCGCTCGATGCCCAGGCCAGCGCGTTGCCCTGGCGGTCGGTGATCGTGATGATGGTGTTGTTGAACGACGCGTGAACGTGCGCAACGCCGTCCGACACATTCTTGCGGACCTTCTTGCGCACGCGCTGTGCGGCGGTATTAGGTGCTTTGGCCATGCTTGACTCTCTTCAATCTGAGCGGTTCGTCGGACGGGGCGTCGCGGCGGATGTGCTTACTTCTTCAGCGCGGCGGCCGACTTGCGCGGGCCCTTGCGGGTGCGGGCGTTCGTGCGGGTGCGTTGACCGCGCATCGGCAGGCCGCGGCGGTGACGGAAGCCGCGATAGCAGCCCAGGTCCATCAGGCGCTTGATGTTGATCGTGGTTTCGCGACGCAGATCGCCTTCGATCGTCATGCGACCGACTTCCTCGCGAATCTTCTCGAGGTCGCCGTCGGTCAGATCCTTGATCTTCTTGTCGCGGGCGATGCCGCAGCTGTCGCAGATCTTCTGCGCGGTCGTGCGACCGATGCCGTAGATCGCGGTCAAGCCGATCTCGGCGTGCTTCTGCGGGGGAATGTTGATACCAGCAATACGTGCCATGTTCGTCCTCTAACTAGTCGCGTCGCCGAGCGATCAGCCTGGCGCTGCTTGTGGCGCGGGTCGGTGCAAATCACGCGCACCACACCCTTGCGACGGATGACCTTGCAATTGCGGCACATCTTCTTGACGGATGCAGCTACCTTCATGACCTTCTCCTTGACCTCTTGCGCTCTTCCGGGTGTTGCTCTGTTCTCACTTCGCCCGGAAGACGATGCGAGCACGACTCAAATCGTAGGGCGTCAATTCCACGGTCACCTTGTCGCCGGGCAGGATGCGGATGTAGTGCATGCGCATCTTGCCGGAGATGTGACCGAGCACGACGTGCCCATTCTCCAGCTTCACACGGAAGGTCGCGTTGGGCAAGTTCTCGAGGATCTCGCCCTGCATCTGGATGACGTCATCTTTCGACATGTGTTTTCGTCAACCGTTCCTGTTCAGCTGGCCTTGAAATTGGCCTTCTTCAGCAGCGATTCGTACTGCTGGGACATCACATAAGACTGCACCTGGGCCCAGAAGTCCATCGTCACGACGACGATGATCAGCAGGGACGTACCGCCGAAGTAGAACGGCACGTTGTACTTGAGCACGAGGAACTCAGGCAGCAGGCACACGGCAGTGATGTACACCGCGCCGCCGAGCGTCAGGCGACCGAGGATGCGATCGATGTGCTTCGCGGTCTGCTCCCCCGGCCGGATGCCCGGGATGAACGCACCGCTCTTCTTCAGGTTGTCAGCCGTCTCGCGGCTGTTGAAGACGAGCGCCGTGTAAAAGAAGCAGAAGAACACGATCGCCGCGGCGTAGAGCATCACGTAGATCGGCTGCCCCGGCGACAGCAGCGCCGCCAGATCCTTCAGCCAGCGCAGGCCGTCGCCCGTGGCGAACCAGCCCACCACGGTGGCCGGCAGCAGGATGATCGACGACGCGAAGATCGGCGGGATCACGCCCGACATATTGATCTTCAACGGCAGGTGCGACGACTGCCCGCCGTAGACACGGTTACCCACCTGACGCTTCGCGTAGTTCACCAGGATCTTGCGCTGGCCTCGCTCGACGAACACGACCAGGTAGGTCACCGCGATCACGATCGAGATGATGAACAGCGCCGCGACGATACTCATCGCGCCGGTGCGGACCAGTTCGAACAGTCCGCCGATCGCGCTCGGCAGGCCGGCCGCGATACCCGCGAAGATGATGATCGAGATGCCGTTGCCCAGACCGCGCTCGGTGATCTGCTCGCCGAGCCACATCAGGAACATCGTGCCGGCGACCAGGCTCACCACCGCCGTCAGGCGGAAACCCATGCCCGGCGAGATGACCAGCCCAGCAGAGCTTTCGAGAGCGATTGCGATACCGAGCGACTGGAAGATCGCCAGACCCAGCGTGCCGTAGCGCGTGTACTGCGTGATCTTGCGACGGCCGGCCTCGCCTTCTTTCTTCAGCGCCTCCAGGGTCGGCACCACGTAGGTCATCAGCTGCATGATGATCGACGCCGAGATGTACGGCATGATCCCCAGCGCGAACACCGTGAAGCGCGACAGTGCCCCGCCCGAGAACATGTTGAACAGGCTCAGGATGCCGCCTTGCTGGTCCTTGAAGAGCTGCTGCAACTGGTTCGGGTCGATTCCCGGCACCGGAATGTGAGCGCCGATGCGATAGACGACGAGCGCAAGCAGCAAGAAGACAAGCCGGCGACGCAGGTCGCCGAACTTGCCGCTCTTGGCCAGTTGATTCGCGTTGGTTGCCACGCAGGGATCCTAGAGTCGTGCGGACACGCAGCCTCAGGCCACCGAGCCGCCTGCGGCCTCGATCGCGGCCTTGGCGCCGGCGGTAGCGCCGATGCCCTTGAGCACGACCTTCTTGCTCAGCTCACCCGACTTGATGACCTTGACCACCTTCGCGCGCTCGCCGACCAGACCGGCCTGCTTGAGCGTAGGGACGTCGACTTCGTCAGCCGCCAGCACCTGCAGGTCAGCCAGCGTGACCTCCGCGTTGTACTTCAGCGTCAGTGACTTGAAGCCCCGCTTGGGCAGGCGACGCTGCAGCGGCATCTGCCCGCCTTCGAAGCCCACCTTGTGGTAGCCACCGGCACGCGATTTCTGACCCTTGTGGCCGCGACCCGCGGTCTTGCCCAGGCCGGAGCCGATACCACGGCCGACACGGCGCTTGGCATGCTTGGCGCCCGAGGCGGGCTTGATCGTGTTGAGTTCCATCGTCTTCTCCAGGTCCGTCCGCGCCTTACAGCACTTGAACCAGGTAGCTCACCTTGTTGATCATCCCGCGCACCGCGGGCGTGTCTTCGAGCACGCGCTCGCTGCCGATCTGGCGCAGGCCGAGACCGCGAACCGTCGCACGGTGCGACTCCTTGGTGCCGATCGGGCTGCGCACCAGCTTCACCTTGACCGTCTTCTTGTCCGTCATGTCGTTCCCCTGGCGGCTCAGTTGAAGATCTCTTCGACCGACTTGCCGCGCTTCGAGGCGACTTCCGACGGTGTCGTCGAGCGGCGCAGCGCATTGAAGGTCGCGCGCACCATGTTGTACGGGTTGGACGACCCGAGGCTCTTGGCCACGATGTCGGTCACGCCCATCACTTCGAACACCGCGCGCATCGGACCGCCGGCGATGATGCCGGTTCCCGGCGCTGCCGGCGCCAGCAACACCTTGGCTGCGCCGTGCTCGCCGGTCACGTTGTGGTGCACGGTGCCGTTCTTGAGGCTGACCTTGACCATGTCGCGGCGCGCCGCATCCATTGCCTTGGTCACAGCGACCGGAACTTCCTTGGCCTTGCCCTTGCCCATGCCGACACGGCCATCGCCGTCGCCGACCACGGTCAATGCCGCGAAGCTCATGGTGCGACCGCCCTTGACCACCTTGGTCACGCGGTTCACCTGGATCATCTTTTCCTTCAGACCGTCGTCACGACCGTCGTCAGCGATCCGGGGTTGAAACTTTGCCATGTCAGATTCCTTCGATGTGCAGTGCAGTCAAGGTGCGCAAACGCACTCAGAACTGCAGGCCAGCTTCGCGCGCCGCTTCGGCCAGGACCTTCACGCGACCGTGATACGCGAAGCCGCCGCGGTCGAACGCGACCGACTCGATGCCCGCCGCCTTGGCGCGCTCGGCAATGCGCTTCCCGATCAGGCTGCGGCTTCGGTGTTGCCACCCTTGCCTGCGGCGCCCAGCTGAGCACGCACTTCCTTCTCGGCGGTCGAGGCGCTGGCCAGAACCTTCGAGCCGTCGTCGGAGATGACGCTGGCGTAGATGTGCAGGTTGGAACGGAACACCGTCAGGCGCGCCACCTTCTGCAAGGCGATGCGCACACGGGTCTGCTTGGAGCGACGCAGGCGCTGATCTTTGCGGTTCAACATCGAGCTGCTCCTTACTTCTTCTTGGTCTCTTTGAGCGAGACCTTCTCTTCGGCATACCGGATGCCCTTGCCCTTGTAGGGCTCGGGCGGGCGGATGGCCCGCACTTCGGCAGCGATCTGACCGACCACCTGGCGATCGGACCCCTTGATCACGATCTCGGTCTGCGTCGGGCACTCGACCTTGATCCCGGCCGGCATGTCCTTCACGACCGGGTGCGAAAAACCCACCTGCAGGTTCAGCTTGGCACCTTGCGCCTGGGCTCGGAAGCCCACGCCCACCAGCGTCAGCTTGCGTTCGAAGCCCTTGCTGACGCCATTGACCATGTTGGCCACCAGCGCGCGCATCGTGCCGCTCATCGCATTCGCAGCCGCCGATTCATCGGCCGGCGCAAAGCTCAGCTTGCCGTCTTCATTCTTGACCGAGACCAGCCGGTTCACCGGACGCACCAGCGTACCGAGCGAGCCCTTGACACTGATCTGATCAGCATTGATCGCCACGTCCACACCCTTGGGGACGGCGATCGGCATCTTTCCAACGCGAGACATTCTTCAGCTCCTTCGCGTCAGGCGACGTAACACAGGACCTCGCCGCCGATACCGGCAGCGCGGGCCTTGCGGTCCGTCATGACGCCCTTGGGCGTCGTCACGATCGCCACGCCCAGGCCGTTCATGACCTGGGGAATCTCGTGACGGCCCTTGTAGACGCGCAGGCCCGGACGACTCACGCGCTCGATGCGCTCGATCACAGGGCGTCCGGCGTAGTACTTCAGGCCGATCTCGAGTTGCGGCTTCTCGGCCTCACCCTTGACGGCGTAGGCATCGATGTAACCCTCGTCCTTCAGGACCTGGGCGATCGCCACCTTCAGCTTCGACGACGGCATCACCACGACAGCCTTCTCCACCATCTGCGCGTTGCGGATGCGGGTCAGCATGTCGGCGATGGGATCACTCATGCTCATGGGTTTTCTCCTGTACGTTCGCGTGCCGGCTTACCAGCTGGCCTTGACGACGCCGGGGATGTCCCCCTTGAACGCCAGTTCACGGATCTTGTTGCGCGCCAGACCGAAGGTGCGGAAGGTGCCGCGGGGGCGGCCGGTCAGTTCGCAGCGGTTACGCAGGCGCGACGGGTAGGCGTTGCGCGGCAGCTTCTGCAGCGCCAGACGCGCGGTGTAGCGCTCTTCGTCGGACTTGCCCGCGTCGTTGATGATGGCCTTCAGCTCTGCGTACTTCTTCGCGAACTTGGCGACCAGCTGCTCACGCTTGAGCTCACGCTGCTTGATCGAAAGTTTTGCCACAGGCCACCTCAGTTCTTGAACGGGAACTTGAATGCGGCGAGCAGCGCCTTGCATTCGTCGTCGGTCTTCGCGGTCGTCGTGAAGCTGATGTTCATCCCACGCAGCGCGTCGATCTTGTCGTACTCGATCTCGGGGAAGATGATCTGCTCTTTGACACCGATGTTGTAGTTGCCACGACCATCGAACGAGCGGCCCGAGATGCCGCGGAAGTCGCGCACGCGGGGCAGCGAAATCGTCACGAAGCGATCCAGGAACTCGTACATGCGCACGCCACGCAGCGTGACCATGCAGCCGATGGGCACGCCATCACGGATCTTGAAGCCGGCGATCGCCTTCTTCGACTTCGTGACCACGGGCTTCTGGCCGGCGATCTTGGTCAGGTCGCCGACGGCGTGCTCCATGACCTTCTTGTCCGACACGGCCTCGCTCACACCCATGTTGAGCGTGATCTTGGTCAGGCGCGGCACCTGCATCACCGACTTGTAGCCAAACTTGGCCACCAGATCGGCGACGATCTTGTCGCGGTAATGCTGCTGAAGACGAGCTGTCTGTTGTTGAGCCATTGCTTACCTCGGCCTCAAGCCTTGATCTCGTCGCCGCTGGACTTGAAGACGCGCACCTTCTTGCCGTCAGCCAGGAGCTTGATGCCCACGCGATCGGCCTTGCCGCTCGCAGGGTTGTAGATCGCCACGTTGGACTGGTGGATCGGCATGGTCTTGTCGACGATGCCGCCGGTCGAACCCTTCAACGGGTTCGGCTTCACGTGCTTCTTCACGATGTTGACGCCATCAACCAGCAGGTGATCGGCGTCGACGCGCGACGCTACGGCGCCACGCTTGCCTTTGTCGCGACCGGTCAGCACGATGACCTGGTCGCCCTTGCGAATCTTGTTCATGGTGTGTTCCTCGCAGTCGCTCAGAGGACCTCGGGGGCCAGCGACACGATCTTCATGAAGCGCTCGGTCCGCAGTTCGCGGGTCACCGGGCCGAAGATGCGGGTGCCGATCGGCTCGAGCTTGGCGTTCAGCAGCACGGCGGCATTGCCGTCGAACTTGACCAGCGAGCCGTCCTGGCGACGCACACCCTTGGCGGTGCGCACGACCACGGCGCTGTAGACCTCGCCCTTCTTGACTCGACCACGCGGCGCAGCCTCCTTGATGGAGACCTTGATGACGTCGCCGATGCCGGCATAGCGGCGCTTGGAGCCGCCGAGCACCTTGATGCACATGACGCTTTTCGCGCCCGTGTTGTCCGCGACATCGAGCCGCGATTGCATTTGAATCATTGTCCGTCCCCAACTTGTCTCGCGCCCGACCCACCATGGGTCGCTTGTGAGCAGTCTTGGGCCCGTCATCGGGCGCCTGCGTTGTCGCAAGACCCCCTCTGGTTAGGGCGAGACCGAGGCCACCTTGGGCGATTCGGGCCAGAGCGACCCGGCGGGGCTCTCTGGCCCCGCAATCCCAAGCCGACGTTCGGCGAAGCTAAGAATTATCTGCGACCACAGGCATCGTGTCAAGCGTTGTCATTCGCCAACCCGTGTGCGCAACGGCCGGGCTCACAGCGCCCCAGCCTGCGCCAGGAGCGTCTCCGCATTGCTCACCTCGAACTTGCCTGGCGCCTCGATGTTCAGCGTCTTGACGGTACCGTCGACGACCAGCATGGAGTAGCGTTGCGACCGCAGTCCCATGCCGCGGGCGTTGAGGTCCAGCGTGAGGCCTGTTGCCTGTGTGAACGCCGCGCTACCGTCCGCCATCATGCGGACCTTGCCACCGGTCCTCTGCTCCCGGCCCCAGGCGCCCATGACGAACGCGTCGTTGACCGACAAGCACCAGATCTCGTCGACGCCGGCCGCCTTGAATGCATCGGCGTGTTTCACGAAGCCCGGCACGTGCTGGGCCGAACAGGTGGGCGTGAAGGCCCCCGGCAAGGCGAAGACGGCGATGGTCTTCCCTGCGGTCAACTTGCCGATTTCGAAAGTGTTCGGACCGAGCGAGCAGCCTTCGCCCTCGACCTCGATGAACTCCTGCAGAGCGCCCTCGGGCAGCTTGTCACCGACTTTCAGCATCGCACATCTCCTGATGAAGGAAGGGAAGGGGGTCCGAAAGGAAAAACGACCGGTGCGCCAGCATGCCAGCGTACCGGTCGCATTCGTCGCAGGCCGATCAAAGCCCTGGACAGCGAGTCAGGCTCAGACCACGCGGGCCTTCTCGACCAGTCGGGTCACGACCCAGGCCTTGGTCTTGGAGATCGGCCGGCCTTCGGCGATCTCGACCAGATCGCCGAGCTTGTATTCGTTGTTCTCGTCATGCGCGTGGTACTTGCGCGAACGCGCCACGATCTTGCCGTAGAGCTCGTGCTTGACGCGACGCTCGACCAGCACGGTGATCGTCTTGGAACGCTGGTCACTGACCACGCGGCCGACGAGGGTGCGCGTGTTCTTGACGGTCTCTTGAGTCGTCATTGCGCGGCTCCCTTCTTCTTCTCGGCCAGGATGGTCTTGGCGCGAGCGATGTCACGACGGGTCAGACGCAGGCTGGCGGTGTTGCCCAGTTGCTGCGTGCCCTTTTGCATGCGCAGGCCGAAGTGGGCCTTGAGCAGATCCTTGACCTCCTGCTCGAGGGCCGCGACGTCCTTGGCGCGAAGTTCAGATGCTTTCATGTCGATTACTCCGAAGCGTCAGGCGCCGATCTGGCGCGAGACGAAGGTGCAGCGCAACGGCAGCTTGGCCGCGGCCAGCGTGAACGCCTCACGCGCGAGCTCTTCGGGAACGCCGTTGATCTCGTAGAGCACCTTGCCGGGCTGGATCTCGGCGACGTAGTACTCCGGATTACCCTTTCCGTTGCCCATGCGGACTTCCGCCGGCTTTTGCGAGATGGGCTTGTCGGGGAAGATGCGGATCCAGATGCGGCCGCCGCGCTTCACGTGGCGGGAGATCGCGCGACGCGCCGCCTCGATCTGGCGTGCCGTCAGGCGGCCGCGCTCGGTGGCCTTCAGTCCGAAGTCGCCGAACGACACGTTCGCACCGCGGGTGGCGATGCCCGTGTTGCGGCCCTTCTGTTCCTTACGGAACTTGCGACGAGAGGGTTGCAGCATTTTTATTCTCCTTTGGCGTCGCCAGGGGCGACGGCCTTGCGCACGCGCTTCACGGCGGCCTTCGGGCCGTCTGCGGCAGCAGGTGCGGCACCGTCGGCCGGCTTGTCCGTCGGGGCGGCAGCGCCAGCGTCGGCACGCGGACCACGCGGGCCCGGGCGAGCACCGTCGCGCGACGGCGGACGGCG
>NZ_AZSN01000068.1:0-20141 GCF_000576225.1 Methylibium sp. T29-B
GCGGCCGTCGCGGCGCGTCGCGCGGTCTCGCAGGACGCGGTGCTCGCGGTGAAGGAAGACTGGTGAACGACCAGCCCCTGCCGCTGTCGCGCCGCGCGCTGCTGCTGGCCTGTGCACCGGGCTTCGGGCTGGGCGTGGGCACCGCACGCGCGGCGCCGGTGGTGCGGGCCGGCACGCCCATCGTGCTGCCGCGCGATTTCGGCTCGCACCCTGAGTACCGCACCGAATGGTGGTACGTGACCGGCTGGCTCGAGACCGCCGCAACGCCCGAGCCCTTCGGTTTTGGCTCCGCCGAACCCTTCGGGTTTCAGATCACCTTCTTCCGGTCGCGCACCGACGTGGCGACCGCCGACCACCCGAGCCGCTTCGCCGCGCGGCAGCTGCTGTTCGCGCACGCCGCGCTCACCGATCCCCGGGCCGGCCGGCTGCGCCACGACCAGCGCATCGCCCGCGCCGGCTTCGGCATCGCCGAGGCCGCCACCACCGACACCGACGTGCGGCTGCGCGGGTGGCAACTGGTACGCGACGGCAAATCCTCTCCGAGCGCGCACCACTACCGCGCCGTGGTCGACGCCGGCACGCAGGCTTCTCCTTCGACCTGCGCCTCGACGCGACGCAGCCGGTGCTGCTGCAGGGCGACGCCAGCTATTCGCGCAAGGGCCCGGCGCCCGAGCAGGCGAGCCACTACCTCAGCGAGCCACAGCTCGCCGTCGGCGGCACGCTGCGCGTCGAGGGCCGCGCGCTCGCGGTGAGCGGCCGCGCCTGGCTCGACCACGAATGGAGCGAGGCGCTGATGCACCCCGACGCCGTGGGCTGGGACTGGGTCGGCATGAACCTCGACGACGGCGGCGCCCTCACCGCCTTCCGGCTGCGCCGCGCCGACGGCTCGGCGCTGTGGGCCGGCGGCAGCTTCCGGCCGCACGGCGGCGCGGTGCGCGCGTTCGGGCCCGACGAGGTGCGCTTCACGCCACTGCGGCGCTGGCGCAGCCCGGCCACGCAGGCCGAGTACGCGGTGGCATGGCAGCTCGACACGCCGGCCGGCTCGCACCACGTGCGCGCCCGTCTGGACGCCCAGGAGCTCGACAGCCGCGGCTCGACCGGCTCGGTCTACTGGGAGGGCCTGAGCGACCTGTTCGAGGCCTCCAGCGGCACGCGCATCGGCCGTGGCTACCTGGAAATGACCGGCTATGCGAGCCCGCTGAAGCTGTAGCCGCGCCGCGCGCAGGGCCGCAGCGTCAGGGCCCCACGGCGGGGGCTGCTTACACTGCGGGCCCCATGGCCTCTTCCACTTCCACGATGTCCCAGGCCGTCACAGGCGGCGCCGCTGCCGGCGCCGGCGCCAAGGCGCGCTCGGTCCGCCCCTTGCGCGGCCTGCTGCCCTTCCTGAAGCCCTACCGCGGCCGCATCGTGCTGGCCGGGCTGTTCCTGGTGGGGGCCGCGCTGACCACGCTGGTGTTCCCGGTGGCGCTGAAGGCGCTGATCGACCAGGGCCTCGTCAGCAGCGACCCCGGCAAGCGCGTGCTGGCGCTGCGCGGCCACTTCTTCGCGCTGTTCGGCGTGGGCGCGGCGCTGGGCGTGTTCTCGGCACTGCGCTTCTACATGGTCACCTGGCTCGGCGAGCGCATCACGGCCGACCTGCGCAACGCGGTGTATGCGCATGTGGTGAAGCAGAGCCCGCAGTTCTTCGAGACCACGCAGACCGGCGAGGTGCTGTCGCGCCTGACCACCGACACGACGCTGGTGCAGACGGTGGTGGGCTCCAGCCTCAGCATGGGCCTGCGCAACACCGTGATGGGCCTGGGCGCGCTCGTCATGCTGGTGATCACGAACCCGGTGGTGATGGCGCAGGTGCTGGGCATCCTGGTGCTGGTGGTGCTGCCGGCGCTGTGGTTCGGCCGCAAGGTGCGCAGCCTGTCGCGCGCCAGCCAGGACCGCGTGGCCGATTCGAGCGCGATCGCCGCCGAGGTGCTGAACGCCGTGCCGGTGGTGCAGAGCTACACGCAGGAGGCGCGCGAGGCGCAGCGCTTCGACGCCTCCACCGCTCGCGCCTTCGCCACCGCGGTGCGGCGCACTCGCATGCGCGCCGGGCTGGTGGCCTTCATCATCACGGCCACCTTCGGCGCGCTGCTGTGGGGCCTGTACCAGGGCACGCAGGCGGTGATCCGCGGCGAGATCAGCGCCGGCCACCTGGGCCAGACGGTGGTCTACGTGATCCTGCTGGTGAGCTCGGTGGCGGTGCTGGCCGAGGTGTGGGGCGACCTGCTGCGCGCCGCCGGCGCCAGCGAGCGGCTGATGGAACTGCTGGCCACGCGCTCGCCGATCGAGAGCCCCGCCCGGCCGCGCGCGCTGGCCGCAGCGCCGATCGGCTCGCGCGTGAGCCTGCGCGATGTGGTGTTCCGTTATCCGTCGCGCCCGCTGACGCCGGCACTGGACGGTGTGACGATCGACGTGGAGCCGGGCCAGACGGTGGCGCTGGTGGGCCCGAGCGGCGCCGGCAAGAGCACGGTGTTCCAGCTGCTGCTGCGCTACTACGACACCCAGGGCGGCACGGTGGCGATCGACGGCGTGCCGGTGCGCGAGGCCGACCTCGGCGCGCTGCGCTCGCGCATCGGCCTGGTGCCGCAGGACAGCGTGATCTTCTCGACCAGCGCGATGGAGAACATCCGCTACGGCCGACCCGAGGCGAGCGACGACGAGGTGATCGCCGCCGCGCGCGCCGCGCACGCGGACACCTTCATCCGCGCCCTGCCCGAGGGCTATGCCAGCTTCCTGGGCGAGCGCGGCGTGCGGCTGTCGGGCGGGCAGCGCCAGCGCATCTCGATCGCCCGCGCGATCCTGAAGAACGCGCCGCTGCTGCTGCTGGACGAGGCCACCAGCGCGCTCGACAGCGAAAGCGAGCGCGCGGTGCAGGCCGCGCTGGACGAGGCGATGCGCGGCCGCACGACGCTGGTCATCGCCCACCGGCTGGGCACGGTGATGCACGCGGACCGCATCGTGGTGCTCGACGCCGGGCGCGTGGTGGACAGCGGCACGCACACGGAACTGCTGGCCCGCAGCGGGCTCTACCAGCGGCTGGCGGCGTCGCAGTTCTCCGATGCGCCGGCGATGACGGTCAACGACGCCTGAGACGGGCGCGTTGTAACGAACGCTTGCAGCGCCCCCGGCGCCGCGCCGTACAAAGACGATCCTGGACCTCGAAGGAATTGCCATGACGATCACCTCCTCCCGCACCTCGATCCCCACGCTCTCGATCGTCGCGCTCACCGCGGCCGCGCTGCTGGCCAGCGGCTGCGCCAACATGAGCCAGGAGCAGCAGGACACCGCCAAGGGCGCCGGCATCGGCGCGGCCGTCGGTGCGGTGGCCGGCGTGCTGATCGGCGACAGCAAGAAAGGCGCGGCCACCGGCGCGGCGATCGGCGCGCTGGGCGGCGCGGTGGCCGGCAACGTGTGGTCCAAGAAGATGGAAGAGAAGCGCCGCGCGATGGAGCAGTCCACGCAAGGCACCGGCGTCGACGTGACGCGCACCGCCGACAACCAGCTCAAGCTCAACGTGCCGAGCGACATCTCCTTCGACACCGGCAAGTCGGCCATCAAGCCCGAACTGCGCACCGTGCTCGACAGCTTTGCCAACGGCCTGGCCAACGACCCGGCGCTGCAGGTGCGCGTGATCGGCCACACCGACAGCACCGGCAGCGACGCGATCAACAACCCGCTGTCGGTCGACCGCGCGCAGAGCGTGCGCGACTATCTGCCGGCCGTGGCATCCAGCCGGCACGCATCGAGACCTCGGGCCGCGGCTCGCACGAGCCGATCGCCGACAACACCAGCGAGGCCGGGCGCGCGAAGAACCGCCGCGTGGAGATCCTGCTGCGCGAGCCGGAACAGGCCGGCGCCCCGGCCGCCCCGAAGTCCTGACCCGGCGCGGCCGCGGGGCCCGCTGCCTACAATCTGCAGATGTCAGCTCTTCCTTCCCCCTCGCCCCGCCCCGCCCGCTCCCAGTACGAGGACTTCCTGCGCCACGTGCGCGACCACGGTGTGGTCAAGGCCGACCGCACCGGCACCGGCACCACCAGCGTGTTCGGCCACCAGATGCGCTTCGACCTGCGCGAGGGCTTCCCGCTGGTCACGACCAAGAAGGTCCATCTCAAGAGCATCGTCCTCGAACTGCTGTGGTTCCTGCGCGGCGACGGGAACGCCACTTGGCTGCAGGAACGCGGCGTGACGATCTGGGACGAGTGGGCCGCGCCCGACGGCGACCTCGGACCGGTCTATGGCGTGCAGTGGCGCAGCTGGCCCACGCCGGACGGCGGCCACGTCGACCAGATCGCCGAGGTAGTGAAGCAGCTCAAGACCAACCCTGATTCGCGGCGCATCATCGTCAGCGCGTGGAACGTGGCCGACTTGCCGAAGATGGCACTGATGCCCTGCCACGCCTTCTTCCAGTTCTACGTGGCGCCCGGCGACTCGCCTTCGGCTCGGGGTCGGCTGTCGTGCCAGCTCTACCAGCGCAGCGCCGACATCTTCCTCGGCGTGCCCTTCAACATCGCCAGCTACGCGCTGCTGACGCACATGCTGGCGCAGCAGTGCGACCTGGAGGTGGGCGACTTCGTCTGGACCGGCGGCGACTGCCACATCTACAGCAACCACCGCGAGCAGGTCGAGCTGCAGCTCTCGCGCGCGCCGCGCCCCTACCCCACGCTGCAGATCAAGCGCCGGCCGCCGTCGATCTTCGACTACGCCTACGAGGACTTCGAGATCATCGGCTACGACCCGCACCCGGCCATCAAGGCGCCGGTCGCGGTCTGAGACCTCCCGATGGAACTCTGGCTGATCGCCGCGGTGGCGCGCGACGGCGCCATCGGCCGTGCCGGAACGATGCCGTGGCACCTGCCGCAGGACCTGGCTCACTTCAAGCGCACGACGCTGGGCTGTCCGGTGGTGATGGGCCGCAAGACCTGGGAGTCGTTGCCGCCGCATTTCCGGCCTCTGCCGGGCCGCCGCAACGTGGTGGTGACGCGCAATGCCGCCTGGCAGGCCGACGGCGCCGAGGCCGCGCCCTCGCTCGACGCCGCGCTCGAGCGCCTGCGCGAAGCGGAGCGGGTGTTCGTCATCGGCGGCGGTGAGCTCTACGCCCAGGCGCTGCCGCGCGCCGACGGACTGGTGCTGACCGAGGTCGACATCGGCGTGCCGGACGCCGACACGCACTTCCCGGCCTGGGACCGCAATGCCTTCTCCGAAGCCGCGCGCGAAAGCCACACCGACGGCGCGCCCTGGCCCTATCACTTCGTGCGCTACGAGCGCATCCGTCGCTGAAGCGCCGCGACGCCGTCGCTGGAATGTCTGGCTGCCGGTCGGGATGAGCAACGCCGCAGGAGCTGCGCTGTCCAAGGGACTGACCGAGCAACTTCCCAAGACGTCGTTCGGCTTCGCAGTTCAGGCCGTCGACGGCGGCAAGCACAACGCTTGCGCAACGCCCCTGCTCCAGCTTCGACCGCCTCCGGATGGCATCCTTCGGAGCCCGCACAGTCGATTCGGAGTTCGGTTCGGGCTCGCCGCCAATGACATCGTCCACCCCCGCATTCCGCGGCAACAAGGCCGCCCTGCCCAGCAAGCCTTGCGTGGCCTGCGGCCGGCCGATGAGCTGGCGCCGTCGCTGGGCGCGCACCTGGGATGAGGTGAAGTTCTGCTCCGACGCCTGCCGGCGCGCCAAGGGAACCCGTGACTGAGATGCGCCACCTGGTCGTGGTGCTGGGCGATCAGCTGGATCTGCACGCTGCGGCGTTCGACGGCTTCGACGCAGCACGCGACGCGGTGTGGATGGCCGAGGTGGCCGAGGAATCGGCGCATGTGTGGTCAAGCCAACCGCGCACGGTGATGTTCCTCGCCGCGATGCGCCACTTCGCGCTCGCCCTGCGTGCGGCCGGGCGAGCCTTGCATTACGCCGCGCTGGACGATCCCGCCACGCACGGCAGCCTGCAGGCGCAGCTGCACGCCGACATCGAACGCCTGCGCCCCACCGGCCTCGTGATGACGGCCCCAGGCGACTGGCGCGTGCTGCAGGCGATCAAGTGCGTGGCGCAGGAGCAGGGCCTGCCGCTCGAGATCCGCGAGGACCGCCATTTCTACGGCAGCGTGCGCGAGTTCGCGGCCCACGCGCGCGGCCGCAAGGCGCTGCGCATGGAGTACTTCTACCGCGAGATGCGCAAGCGCCACGGCGTGTTGATGCACGGAGACGAGCCCGAGGGCGGCCAGTGGAATTTCGATGCCGACAACCGCGAGGCCTTCGGTGCCGCCGGCCCGGGCGCCGTGCCGCCGCGTGCGGTGTTCGAGCCCGATGCGCTCACGCGCGAGGTGATCGCGCTGGTCGAGAAGCGCTTCGGCACCCATCCCGGCCGACTCGATGGCTTTGCCTGGCCGGTGACGCGTGCACATGCACTCGTCGCGCTGCAGCGCTTCATCACCGAGCGCCTGCCGCTGTTCGGCCGCTACCAGGACGCCATGTGGCCCGGCGAACCCTGGCTGTACCACGCCCACCTGGCGGCCGCGCTGAACCTGAAGCTGCTGAATCCGCGCGAGGTCGTGGACGCGGCCGTAGCGGCCTACCGCGGGGGCGCCGCGCCGCTGGCCGGCGTGGAAGGCTTCGTGCGCCAGATCCTCGGCTGGCGCGAGTACGTGCGCGGCATCTACTGGACCCGCATGCCGGGCTATGCCGAGCTCAATGCACTGGACGCCTGCGAGGACCTGCCCGCCTGGTACTGGACCGGCGACACCGAGATGGCCTGCCTGCGCGACGCGATCACGCAGACGCTGCAGCACGGCTACGCGCACCACATCCAGCGCCTGATGGTCACCGGCCTGTACGCGCTGATGCTGGGCGTGCAGCCGCAGCAGGTGCACGCCTGGTACCTGGCGGTGTACGTGGACGCCGTCGAATGGGTGGAACTGCCCAACACCCTGGGCATGAGCCAGTACGCGGACGGCGGGCTGATGGCCAGCAAGCCCTACGTGGCGACCGGCAAGTACATCCAGCGCATGAGCCCGCACTGCCAGGGCTGCCGCTACGACCCCGCCCAGCGCACAGGCGAGAAGGCCTGCCCGTTCACCACGCTGTACTGGGATTTCCTGATGCGTCACGAGGCGACGCTGGCCGGCAATCCGCGCATGGTGCTGCAGGTGAAGAACGTGGCGCGTCTGGACGACGCGCAGAAGCAGGCGATCCGCGAGCGCGCAGTGGCCATCCGCAACGGCGCGGTCGCGTGAGCCGGGCCATTGTCTGGTTCAAACGGCGACCTGCGCGTGGCAGACCACGCGCCGCCGGCCGAGGCAGCGCGCGGCGACGCCGCGCGGGCGCTCTTCATCGTCGAACCCGCTTGGCTGACCAGCCCCGAATCCCACCCGCGGCGCGAGGCCTGGTTGCTGAAATGCCGGGTGGCACTGCGCGACGCCCTCGCCGCGCGAGGCCTGCCGCTGCCGGTGCGCACCGGCGAGGCGGTGGATGGTCCTGGTCGGGGTTTCAGCGACGACCTCGACCGGTAGCACGGCGACGAGGAGCCCGAGACACATGGCTGACAAGGCCCGCTTCCAGCATCCGGCGGCTGCAACGCGACGTCGAAGCCAACCTGCAAAGCGTGGCCGTGAGGAGAGACCTCCTCGACGAGGTCGATCGCCCACGTGCGGTCTTGCAACGCGCCGGGGTCACCACGCCCTGATCAGTGCCCGCTGCCCTCTCGATCCACGACCACGAGCCAGCGTCCCGCCCAGGGCGTCATGAGTCGGTCGGAACGCAGGACCCAGAAGCTCTCGCCGCGGGCGACGGCCGCGTCGTAGTCGGCATCGAGCACGCCGTGACGATCGAGAAAGCGGTTCAGGCTGGCGGCGATGCGGATGCAGCCTTTGGACTGCTGCGTGCCCAGGCGCGGTTCGAGCCGCTGCGGATCGGTGGCGTGCACCTGCAGGCGCATCTGCCCCCATCCACCGCCGCCCCACCCGCGCCAGCCCTGCTGCCATCCAAAGTCGAAGACGCGCATGCCGCGCGCGCCGTAGCCGCAGATGCCCTGCGCATTGGGCGTGCCTTCGGCACGGAAGTCGGGATTGGCCAACGTGTGAGGGAAGACCCCCAGCGGCGTCTCGAAATGGTCGTACCCTGAGGCGCGTCCGGTGGACACGGGACTGGCGCCGACCACGCGCGCCGCGTCGAATCCACCCTGCGGCGGCAGCCACCACAGCACGGCGGCCTGTGCATGCGGCGCACGGTCGACCATGAGCACGAACTGTCCGTCTGGCACAGCCACCCCGGCGACCGCGAAAGCCCGCTGCAGCAGGCCGCGCCATTCGATCACCTCTTGCGCGCCGGGCGCCAGGCGGCGGTCCACCTCAGCAACGAAGACGTCGGCCAACGGCGTCGAGGTCGGCGGGCCATCGTCGACCTCGACGTCCCCGGCCGCTGCGGCGCCGGACGCCATCGCCATCGCGAGCGAAAGGCCCCACACCGCCGTTTCGGTCAACCGCGGCAATGCCTTCGCGGCCGAGCCGAACGCGAGGTGCGGCTGTTTCAAAAGCCACCGGACTCGCGCAGGCGACGCAGCAGTTCTTCGCTCGGAGGTACGTCGTCGAGGCACATGGTGACCTCGACTACTGGATCGCGATGACGCGGGAGCCGGCACCGTCGCGCTTGGGCAGGGTCAGCTTCAGCACGCCATCTTCCAGCTTCGCGACAACCGCCTTGTCGTCGATCTCGTGCGCCAGCGAGAACCCGCGCGATGCGCTGCCGTAGTAGGTTTCCTTCAGTAGCGAGCGGCCGGACTTCTCCTCCTTCTCCTTGCGCACTTCGGCGCTGATGGAAACGTAGTTGCCGTCGACCGAGACGCGGATGTCATCCTTCTTCGCGCCAGGAATCGATGCGCGAACGTGGTAGTCCTTGTCGTTCTCGGTGACGTCGACTTTGATCTCGGCCGGCATGTCGGCCGCCAACGAGGTGGGCACGGTGCGCGCGAAGCGGCGGAAGAACTCGGGGAAGAAATCGTCGAGGCGGGCGAGGTCATTCATGGTCAGCTCCATTGGTTGAGTCGCTGCACGACACGCAGCGGCAAGGTCAGTCTAGGATTCGCTCCGGCGCACGGCTTGCGCCAGGTCAAGCCAACCGAACGAGCGGGCGGCAGCCGCGACCTGCCTGTCGTCGGCCATCCGGCCGGAGAGATCGCATCGCTGGTCGACAAGGAGCAGCCGGACCTGTTTGGGATGGGCTCGCACGGCCACGGCGTGTTCGCCGGGTTGGTGCTTGGCTCGGTCGGCACCGGCGTCCTGGACCGCTGCATAACGGCAGCGTTGCTCTCGGTGGCCTCGCAGCCGATGAACCTGCTGCTTGCCCGCCGCCCGCCTTGCGCTCCGTCAAGCTGCGCAAGCGCCGGAACCCTGCGGGCAATCCGGCGTGCTGGATGCCACGACCCGCCATCAACGCGGATCGGCCGCCGGGATGGGCAACGTGCGATCTTGCGGAAACGAGACGCGCTGGAACGCGCCGAGTGCATGCTTGGCCAGCTCGACTGCGGCCAGATAGGAAAGCGTCAGCGCGACGATCATCGCCAGCGCCGGCAACGGCAGTGGCACGAAGCCGAAGGCATCGGCCAGGGGAGCCACGGCATCGCCACCGCCAGCGCCGTGATCGCGAGGCTGCTCGCCGCCAGCCAGGCAGAGGGCCGATCGCGCCACGCGGCGTGCGGCGTGCGGATCAGGAAGATGACCAGGACCTGCGTGGCCATCGACTGCACGAACCACGCGCTCTGGAAGACGGCGGCCGGGACGTGCAGAACGAGCACCATCAGCGCGAACGCGGCGAGGTCGAATACCGAGCTCAGCGTGCCGAAGCACAACATGAAGTTGCGGATCTCGGCGACATCCCAGCGCTGCGGCACGAACAGTTGGGCGACGCTCACGCGGTCGGTCGGGATCGCGAGTTCCGACAGGTCGTAGAGGAAGTTGTTGAGCAGGATCTGCACCGGCCGCATCGGCAGGAACGGCAGGAACACCGCGGCGGCTGCCATGCTGACCATGTTGCCGAAGTTGGAACTGGTGGCCATCTTCACGTACTTGCCGACGTTGACCACGGTGCGCCGGCCTTCACGCAAACCGTCGCACAGCACCGCGAGGTCTTGCTCCAGGAGAACCAGATCGGCCGCCTGCTTGGCGACGTCGACTGCGCCGTCGACCGAGATGCCGACGTCGGCCGAGTGCAGCGGCGGCGCGTCGTTGATGCCGTCGCCGAGGTAGCCGACGACATGCCCGCCGGCCTGAAGCGCGCGCACGATGCGGTTCTTCTGCTCCGGTGTCACGCGGCAGAACAAGGTGGCATCGGACGCCGCGGCGCGCAGCGCATGGTCGTCGAGTGCGGCGATCTGCGTGCCGGTCAACACGCCGCCAAGCGGCAGGGACAGCGCGCCGCACAGGTGCCGGGCCACGGCTTCGTGGTCGCCGGTGACGATCTTCACCGCCACGCCGTGCGCCCGCAGCGAGCGCAGCGCCTCGGCCGCAGACGCCTTGGGCGGATCGGTGAACGCGACGAAGCCGGCAAAGATGAAGTCGTGTTCGTCGCGCGCCGTGACATCCGTCGTTGCGTTGTCGATACACCGCGTGGCCACGGCCAGCAGGCGCAGGCCCTGCTCGCCGCACTGCGCAAACAGGCGTTCGATGGAGATACGGCGCGCTGCGTCTAACGCCGCGATGCCCGAACCCTGCTCGACACCCACGCACAGGCGCAAGATGTCTTCCGGCGCACCTTTGGCCACGAGCAGCCGGGAGCCCGCGCGCTCGACCAGCACCGAGACCCGGCGCCGCTCGAAGTCGAAGGGCACTTCATCGAGCTTGCGCCAGCCCGCTGCATCGAGCTGGCCGTGGGCAAGGATGGCGTCGTCCAGCGGGCTCTTCAGCCCGGTCTCGAAGTGGCTGTTGAGCCACGCCAGTTCGAGCACGCGCGAGCTCGGCTGGCCTTCGGCATCGAGCGCACGCTCGACGCGCAAGCGCGCCTCGGTCAGGGTCCCGGTCTTGTCGGTGCACAACACGTCCATCGCGCCGAGGTCCTGCACCGCGGCGAGCCGCTTGACGACAACCTTGCGGCGCGCCAAGCGCGCGGCACCGCGGGCCAGTGTCACCGACACGATCATCGGCAGCAGCTCCGGCGTCAGGCCCACGGCCAGCGCGACCGCGAAGAGGAAGGATTCCAGCATCGGCCGCTGGTTCAGCAGGTTGACGAAAACGACGGCCAGTACCAGCGCCACCGTGGCACGCGTCAGCAGTAGACCGAAGCGACGCGTCGCGCGTTCGAAGGCTGTCGGCGGCGGCGCCTGCGCGAGGCGATGCGCCAGCCGGCCCAGCTCTGTCTGCCGCCCGGTCGCGCACACCAGCACGCGGGCCGATCCGCTGACCACACTGCTGCCCATCAGGGCGGCGTGCGGGCAGCCGAGTGCGACCTGCTCGGTCCCGGCAGTAGCGCGCGGCCGCTTCTCGACAGGGAACGCCTCGCCCGTCAGAGACGCCTCGTTGACGAAGAAGTCATTCGCCTCCAGCAACCGCCCATCGGCAGGCACCAGGTTACCGGCAGCCAGCATGACGCAGTCGCCAGGAACCAGGCGTGACGCCGGCAGCTCGACCTCGCGCCCATCGCGCCAGGCCCGCACGCGCAAGGCCACCGAACGTTGCAGTGCCTCAACGGCGCGTCCCGCGCGATGCTCCTGGAACAGGTCGAGGCAGATGCTCGCCAGCACCACCGCAGTGACAAGACCGAAGCTGATCGCATCGCCGGTCGCGGCGGCGATCCCCGAGGCCACCAGCAGCACCAAAGTCAGCGGTTCCAGCAGGCGCGTGGCGACGCGGCGGACGAACGATGACCCTTTGGCCTGCTCGAGCCGGTTCTCGCCATGGCGGCGCAGGCGCGCGGCTGCCTGGCGCTGCGTCAAGCCTCGCGGGGTCGTGTGCAGCGTCGCCAGCAGCCGGTCGAGCGGCAACAGCCACCAAGTCGCGGGCGCCTTGTGCTGCACCACCGGAGACTCAGCGCATCAGCACGTACTGCCCCGGCGCATCCGCCAGCACGGCATAGCCCTGCGCGGCCGCGCCGACGGCCGGTGGCGTGACCAGACGGCCGGAGCGGCTCGCCAGCCAGCGTTGCCACTCGGGCCACCAGGAGCCGGGCTTTGCCTCGGCCTGCGCGAGATACAGGTCGGGGTCGATGTACTTGCCATCCGCGGCGCGGGTGCGTACGCGGTAGTGCCGGTGGGGATGGCCCGGCGGGCTGACGACGCCGACGTTGTGGCCACCGCTGGTCAGCACGAAGGTCAGTTCGGTGTCGGTCAGCACGTGCAGCTTGTAGACCGAGCGCCACGGCGCGACATGGTCCGTCTCGGTGCCGAGGCAGAACACGGGCACGTGCACGTCGCCCAGCGCGACCGGCTTGCCGGCCACACGGAAGCGCACAGCGGCCAGATCGTTGCGCAGGAAGAGGCGCTTCAGATACTGAGCGTGCATGCGGTAGGGCATGCGGGTGGCGTCCTGGTTCCAGGCCATCAGGTCGGTCATGGGCGCGCGCTCACCCATCAGGTAGTCGCGCACACCGCGCGACCAGATCAGATCGTTGGAGCGCAGAATCTGGAAGGCGCCGGCCATCTGGTCGCTGGCGAGGTAGCCGCGATCGAACATGATGTCCTCGAGAAAGGCCACCTCGCTGTCGTCGATGAAAAGGGCGATCTCGCCCGGCTCGGTGAAATCGGTCTGCGCGGCCAGCAGCGTCAGCGAGGCGAGGCGCTCGTCGCCGTCGCGCGCCATCGCGGCGGCGCCGATCGCCAGCAGCGTGCCGCCCAGGCAGTAGCCGACGGCATGCACGCGGCGTTTCGGCACGATCGCGCCGACCGCGTCGAGCGCGTCGTACAAACCCATGCGCAGGTAGTCCTCCATGCCGTAGTCGCGCTCGGCTTCGCCCGGGTTCTTCCACGACACGCAGAACACCGTGTGGCCTTGATCGACGAGATACCGGATCAGCGAGTCGTGCGGCGACAGGTCGAGCACGTAGTACTTCATGATCCACGCGGGCACGATCAGGATCGGCTCGGGATGCACCTTCGGCGTGGTCGGCGTGTACTGGATCAGCTCGACGAGCGAATTGCGCAGCACGACCTTTCCCGGCGTAGTGGCCAGGTTCCCACCGACGCCCCAAGCCTCGCTGCCCGCGCTCGGGCGGCCCGCCTTCAGGCGCTCCCAATCGTCCCACCAGTGCCCGGCGCCCTGCGCCAGGTTGGCGCCGAGGGTGGCGAGCGTGCGCTGCAGCACCAGCGGATTGGTGGCGACGAAATTGCTCGGTGAGCACAGGTCCAGCAGTTGGCGGGTGATGAAGGTCACCACCTCCTCATGGTGCTTCGAGACGCCGCGCACTCCGGTGGTGGCGTTGTGCCACCATTGTTGGGTGAGCAGGAACGACTGCGAGATCAGGTTGAACGGCCACTGGTGCCAGGCCGGGTCGGCGAAGCGCCTGTCCTGCGGCAGCGGCTCGATGCAGCAGGGCGCTTCGGGGCTCGTTGCATGCGCGAGGTACAAGGCGAGCCGAAGCGCCTTGCGCCAGGCTTTGTGCACCAGCTCGGCCTGCTTGGCCGGCGACAGCGCCAGGTGCGACAACCAGTCGACATAGGCGAGCAGCAGCGCCGACGGCGAGACGCCGCGCGTGGCGTGCCCGAGTTGCGCGTGCAGCCAGCGATCGAACCCTTCGGTGGGCTCACCCACGGGAATGTCCAGCACCGGCGGCGCTCGAGCTGCGTCGACCTCGATCTGCTGAGTCATGGTCCGTCCCATCCATCCAGCACGTCACTGTAGGGACGGCCGGCGCGACCGCCATTGACGCAGCGCAAGCGGACCCCCCTGGCGCGCGGCGAGACTGGCTGCCGTGAAGATCCCCTTCGATCGCTGGCTCGGCTGGCCCACGCTGCTCCTGCTGCTGCTCGGCCTCTGGTTGCTGGGAAGCATCTTGCGCGACCAGCGCACCGTCGAGGCGGTGCCTTACAGCGTGTTCGAGCAGTACCTGCGCGACGGCCAGTTGACCGATGTGCAGGTCGGCGACCAGGTGATCAGCGCCAGGTTCACCTCGCCTCACGACGGCAAGGCGACCGTCGTCGCCGAGCTGGTCGAACCGGCGATGGCCGAGCGCCTGTCGCACTATGGCGTGTCGTACCGGCGCGTGCGCGAATCGAACTGGCTCTCCCAACTGTTGTCGTGGATGGCCGGGCCGCTGCTGTTGCTCGGATTCTGGTACTTCATGAGCCGCCGCATCGACGGGCAACAGGGCGGCGCCGGCTTCCTGGGCATCGGCCGCAGCCATGCCAAGGTCTACATGGAGAAGTCCACCGGTGTGCGCTTCGACGACGTCGCCGGCGTCGACGAGGCCAAGGCCGAGCTGCAGGAGATCGTCGAATTTCTGAGGGACCCGAAGGCGCACGGGCGACTCGGCGCCCGCATGCCCAAGGGCGTGCTGCTGATGGGGCCTACCGGGACCGGCAAGACGCTGCTGGCGCGTGCGGTGGCTGGCGAGGCCGGGGTGCCGTTCTTCTCGATCAGCGGCTCCGAGTTCATCGAAATGTTCGTCGCGTCGGTGCGGCGCGCGTGCGCGATCTGTTCGAGCAGGCTCGTGCCGCGGCGCCGGCGATCATCTTCATCGATGAGTTGGACGCGCTCGGCAAGGCGCGCGGCATGGGCGGGCTGGTGGGCGGCCACGACGAGCGTGAGCAGACACTGAACCAGTTGCTGGTCGAGCTCGACGGCTTCGATCCGAGCGTCGGGGTGGTGCTGCTCGCGGCGACGAACCGGCCCGAGATCCTCGACCCAGCGCTGTTGCGCGCCGGCCGCTTCGACCGCCAGGTGCTCGTGGACCGGCCCGACAGGTCGGGTCGGCGCGCGATCCTGCGGGTGCACGCTGCGAAGGTCCGCCTCGCGCCCGATTGGGACCTCGATCAGGTGGCCGCGATCACGGTCGGATTCGCCGGCGCGGACCTGGCGAACCTCGTCAACGAGGCGGCCCTGGTCGCGACGCGCCGGCGGGCGGATGCCGTGACGCTGGCCGATTTCACCATCGCGATCGAGCGCATCGTGGCCGGCATCGAGAAGAAGCACGGCCTGCTCGGGGAGGACGAGAAGCGTCTCGTCGCCTACCACGAGCTGGGGCACGCACTGACCGCACTCGCACTGCCAAGCACCGACCGAGTGCAGAAAGTGTCGATCGTGCCGCACGGCATCGGCGCGCTCGGCTACACGCTGCAGCGCCCGAGCGAGGACCGTCACCTGCAGCGGCGCACAGAACTGATCGACCGGCTGACCGTGCTGCTTGGCGGCCGGGCGGCGGAGGAACTCGTCTTCGGAGAACCGTCGACCGGCGCCGCGGACGATCTGGCGCGCGCCACCGGGATGGCGCGCGACATGGTGCTGCGCTTCGGCATGGACGAGGGCCTCGGGCCGGTGGCCTACGCCGATGCGCCAGCGAGTCCCTTGGTCGGTCTGCCCGCCATGTCGACTCTGTCCGAGCGCGCCAGCCCGGCCACCGCCGAACGCATCGATGCGGCCGTGCAGGCGCTGCTCGGCCACGCCCGGCAACGCGCCACCGAGATCCTGCGCGACAACCGCGAGATGCTGGACCGCACGGCTGCAGCGCTGATGGCGCAGGAGACGCTCGACGAAGAGGCCCTGCTGGCGCTGACGGCAGGCCTGCGTGCGGCTGGGCGTCCAGCCGCAATCCGGCAGGTCGCCTGAAGACAGATCGTCGCGGTCGATCACACAGTGTTGCGCAGCGATGCTGCGCGTTATCGGCGTCGTCGCGATGTGTTGTCGTCGCCCCTCCGTCCTGTTCCCATGGCGAGACCGCCAGAAACAGGAGGAGCAAGAGATGAGCGCTGGTGCCATCGCCGCGGACCTGGGCTACCAGCTGCGCTTCCACTCGCTCTTCCACGAAGGCCGCGGCTGCGTTTCCCGTGCGACGCCGCCGGCAGGTCGACCTGGGAACCTTGAGCCCGCACGCGCTCAGCAACTACTTCTACGCCCGCAAGGTAATCGGCCGGGAACCCGCGATGCCCGCCATCGAGTCGACGATGCACCGACGCCGCCTGGGCGGCGGAATTCTTGACCGGGCGCAAGCCGGCCGCACGGCAGTTGCGAACAATGCGAAGCACCGCCCACCTCGAGGAGTCAGCCATGCCCAAGATGAAAGCCGCCGTCTTCGTCGAGCCGGGACGCATCGTCCTCGAGGACAAGCCGATTCCGGACATCGGTCCGCTCGATGCGCTGGTGCGCATCACCACCACGACCATCTGCGGCACCGACGTCCACATCCTGAAGGGCGAGTACCCGGTCGCCCGCGGCCTCACCGTCGGTCACGAACCCGTGGGGGTGATCGAGAAGCTCGGTTCGGCCGTCGAGGGCTACGAGGAAGGGCAGCGCGTCGTCGCGGGCGCCATCACGCCCAGCGGCTGGAGCAATGCCTGCCTCTGCGGTGCTTGCTCGCAGGACGGCGCGGGAACCGCGCACGGGTGGAAGCCGATGGGTGGCTGGCGCTTCGGCAACACCATCGACGGCTGCCAAGCCGAGTACGTGCGCGTGCCCGACGCCATGGCCAACCTGGCGAGGGTGCCCGACGGCCTCACCGACGAGCAGGTGCTGATGTGCCCCGACATCATGTCGACCGGCTTCGGCGGCGCCGAAAGTGCAGGCATCCGAATCGGTGACATTGTGGCGGTGTTTGCTCAAGGCCCGATCGGGCTTTGCGCAACAGCCGGCGCGAAGCTGTGCGGTGCCAGCGTCGTGATCGGCGTGGACCGGCTGCCCGAGCGTCTGGCGATGGCTCGGCGCATGGGGGCCGATCATGTCATCGATGCCTCGCGGGTCGATCCGGTCGAGGAGATCGCACGGCTGACCGGTGGGCGCGGCGTCGACGTGGCGATCGAGGCGCTGGGGACACAGCAGACTTTCGAGTCGTGCTTGCGGGTTCTGCGTCCCGGTGGCACGCTGTCCAGTCTGGGCGTGTACTCCACCGACCTGAAGATTCCACTCGGCGCCTTTGCTGCGGGGTTGGGCGATCACAAGATCGTGACGACGCTGTGCCCGGGCGGCAAGGAACGCATGCGGCGGCTGATGTCGGTGATCGAGCGCGGGCGCATCGATCTGGGCGCCATGGTCACGCACCGCTACCGGCTCGACGACATCGAGACCGCCTACGAGCTCTTCGGTCAGCAGCGCGATGGCGTGCTGAAGATCGCGATCACGCCGTGAAGCACCGGGTTCGCGCGTGACCGTCCGCAACCTCGATGCCCTGCTGCGGCCTTCGTCGGTCGCCGTCATCGGAGCTTCCGATCGCATTGGCAGCGTCGGCGGTACCGTATGGCGGAACCTGCGCGCGGGCGGTTTCCAGGGGCCGGTGCTGGCCGTGAACCCGCACCACGCGGTCCTGGACGGACAGCCCGTGGTCCCAAACATCGGGGCCCTCCTCCTGGTGCCGGACTTGGCCGTGCTCTGCACACCTCCGGAAACGCTGCCTCCACTCGTCGCCGAGCTCGGCGCACGCGGTACACGCGCCGCGATCGTGATGACCGCGGGCCTCGATGCCATGCGGAAGCAGGCGCTGCTGGACGCCGCGCGGCCGCATCTGCTGCGCGTACTGGGGCCCAACTGCCTCGGTCTGCTCACACCCGCCATCGGCTGAACGCGAGCTTCGCTCACGCCGACGCGCTGCCCGGAGACATCGCCTTCGTCTCGCAATCGGGCGCGCTCGTCACCGCCGTTCTGGATTGGGCCCGATCGCGGCGCCTCGGCTTCTCGCATCTCGTCTCGCTCGGCGAACATGCCGACGTCGACTTCGGCGACCTGCTCGACTACCTGGCGAGCGACCCGCAGACGCGCTCCATCCTGCTCTACATCGAGAGCATCGAGTCACCGCGCAAGTTCATGTCCGCGGCGCGTGCGGCCGCGCGCAACAAGCCGGTCGTCGTCGTGAAGGCCGGGCGTGCCGGCAACGGCATCCATGCCGCCGCATCGCACACCGGGGCTTTGGCCGGCTCGGACGTCGTGTTCGATGCGGCGATCCGCCGCGCCGGCATGCTGCGCGTGGACACGCTGCAGGAACTCTTCACGGCCGCGGAGACGCTGGCGCGCTTTCGCGGCGGCCACGACGGTACCCTGACCATCGTGACCAACGGCGGCGGCGCCGGCGTGATGGCCGCCGATGCGGCCTCGCTCGCCGGCATCCCGCTGCGCGAGCTCGGCCCCGAGCTGCTTAGCCGGCTCGACGCCGGGCTGCCGGCCACCTGGTCGCACGCCAATCCGATCGACATCATCGGCGACGCGCCCGTGCAGCGTTACACCGACACATTGCGGGCGCTGCTCGCCGATCGCGACACCGGCGCGGTGCTGTTCCTGCATGCGCCCACCGCGATCGTGCGCAGCGACGACATCGCGCGTGCCTGCGCGCCGATCGTGCGCCCCGATGCCGATCGCGTGATGGCATGCTGGCTCGGGGACGCCGCCGTGACCGACGCGCGGCGCATCTTCGAGGAGGCCGGCGTGGCCGACTACGCGACCCCCGAAGAGGCCGTGCATGCGTTCGCCAGCGTCGTGACCTACCGCCGCAACCAGGCCCTTCTGACCGAGGCACCGACGGCCAGCGAGAACGGACCGCCCGCTGTCGACGCGGCCCGCACCGTCATCGCGCGCGCGCTCGACGCCGGCCGCGAGATGCTCGACGAGTCGGAGGCCAAGGCCGTGTTGGTCGCCTACGGCATTCCGGTGGTAAAGACATTGGCCGTCGACGCGTCGGCCGATGCCGCAGAGGATGCAGCGCGGACACTGGGCTATCCGGTGGCGCTGAAAATCCGCTCGCGCGACATCAGCCACAAGTCGGATGTCGGCGGTGTCGCCCTCGACTTGTGCGACGGAGCGGCAGTGCGCGACGCCACCGACAGCATGCTCTCGCGCATCCGCGGGAGCCGGCCGCAGGCACGCATCGACGGCTTCACGGTCCAGGCGATGGGGAAGCGGCCGCTGGCGCAGGAGCTGATCGTCGGCGCCAGCATCGACCCGCTGTTCGGGCCGGTGATCCTGTTCGGCCAGGGCGGCACCGCGGTCGAGGTGCTCGCCGACCGCGCGGTGGCGCTGCCGCCGCTGAACCGCGTCCTAGCGCACGAGGCAATCGGGCGCACGCGGGTGGCCAAGCTGCTTGCCGGCTACCGCGACCATCCGCCGGCGAAGCTCGACGCGATCGCCGACGTGCTGGTCGCGGTCTCGCAGATGCTCGCCGACCTGCCGCAGATCGCCGAGCTCGACATCAATCCGCTGTGGGCCGACGCCGACGGCGTGCTGGCGCTCGACGCACGGCTGCGCGTGAGCCGCACGCCGTGCGCCGGCGCGCAGCGGTTCGCCATCGCGCCCTACCCTGCCGAGCTCGCCGAGACCGTGGCGTGGCGCGGCCGCGAGTTGCTGCTGCGCCCGATCAGGCCGGAAGACGAGGCGCGCCACCGCGCATTCTTCGAGCAAGTCGAGCCCCGCGACTTGCGCCTGCGCTTCTTCAGCAGCCGACGCGAGTTGCCGCGCAGCGAGTTGGCGCGCCTGGTCCAGATCGACTACGCACGCGAGATGGCCTTCATCGCACTTCTCGCGCCCGCCCGCGGCGGCGCGCCCGAGACCGTCGGTGTGGTGCGCGTCGTGTGCGACCCGGACAACGTCGAGGCCGAGCTCGCGATCCTCGTGCGCTCGGACCTGAAGCATCAGGGCCTGGGCCATCTGTTGCTGGACAAGGCGATCCGCCATCTGCGCGGGCACGGGACGCAGCGCGTCGTCGCCGACGTTCTGCACGAGAACGCCGCGATGCGCGAGCTGGCGCGCAGCCACGGCTTCACGGCTGAACCGGGGCAGGATTCGACGGCGTCAATGCGCCTGGTGCGAGAACTGGCAGCCGACCGCGGCGCGCCGATCACGGTCCACCCATGAGACCCGAGGCGCTTTCGACCTTCGCCGCGGCAAAGACCGGGGCGCAAGCAGCGCCCTTCGCCGCTGGCGAACGCATCGTCGCCGCACTCCAGCGCAAGCTGGGCGCGCGCCTCGTCGAGACCCACATCTCGTGGGTGCTGCTCGGTGCC
>NZ_AZSN01000069.1:0-20081 GCF_000576225.1 Methylibium sp. T29-B
GCCAGGCGCCGCGGGCCGAGTTGCTGCAGCTGTCGGGCGATCGCGCCGGCATCCGCGCGCAGACCGTGCGGCGGGCGCTGCAGCGCCTGCTGGAGGCCGCGCTGCCGTGAGCCTGCTGCTGGCCTGCGATGTCGGTGCCGACGAAGCCGAGACCTGGCGCGCGGCGCTGTCCGCCGCGCTGTCCGGCGAACACCTGCTGACATCGAGCCAGGGCGCTGCCGACGACATCGAGGTCGCGATCGTCGCGAACCCGCGTCCCGGCACGCTGGCCGGGCTGCCGCGGCTGCGCCTGATCCAGTCGCTGTGGGCCGGCGTCGACCGCCTGCTGGCCGACCCGACGCTGCCGGCAGGCGTGCCGATCGTGCGCATGGTCGATCCGGCGATGAGCGCGGCGATGGCCGAGACGGCGCTGTGGGCGGTGCTGGCGCTGCACCGCGGCTTCTTCCGCTACGCCCGACTGCAAGGTGAGGGACGCTGGGCGCCGCACGGTCAACGCCGCGCCGACGAACTGATGGTGGCGGTGCTGGGGCTCGGGCAGATGGGCCGCGGCACCTCGCTGCGGCTGGCGGCGCAGGGCTACCGGGTGCGGGGTTGGAGCACGCGGCCGACCGCCATCGAGGGCATCGAGACGCATGCCGGCGAGGCCGAGCTCGACACGCTGCTGGCGCAGGCCGACATCGTGCTCAATCTGCTGCCGCTGACGCCCGCCACGCGCGGGCTGTTCGATGCCGCCCGCCTCGCGCGCATGAAGCCCGGCGCCGGCCTCGTCAACCTGGCGCGCGGCGCGCACGTGGTCGAGGCGGACCTGCTGGCCGCACTGGATGCTGGGCGGCTGCGCCACGCGGTGCTCGACGTGTTCCAGACGGAACCGCTGCCGGCCGGGCATGCATTCTGGTCCCACCCCCGCGTCACCGTGCTGCCTCATGCGGCCGCGCAGACCGATCCGCGCAGCGCGGCCTGCGTGGTGGCGGCCAACCTGCAGGCCTGGCGGTCCGGCCGCCCGTTGGCGAATCTGGTGGATCGCCAGCGCGGCTATTAGGGCTTGTCAGAGCGCCAGCCGGCTGAAGTCGGTGTCCAGCCGCACCGCTTGCACCTGCGGTGCGGTCCAGTCGCGGATCCAGTCGGCGAACAGGGCCTCGGGCATCGGCTTGGCGACGAAGTAGCCTTGCGCCTCGTCGCAGCCCAGCGCCTGCAGCAACTTCCAGGCTTTGGCCGTTTCGATGCCCTCGGCCACCACGTTCAGGCCGAGGTTGTGCGCCAGGTCGATGGTGGATCGCACGATCTTCGCGTCGTCGAGATCGCGCTCCATGTTGAAGACGAAGCTCTGGTCGATCTTCAGCTCGTCGACCGGCAGGCGTTTGAGATAGGCCAGCGAGGAGTAGCCGGTCCCGAAGTCGTCGATCGACAGCTTGAAGCCCATCGCGTGCAGCCGCTCCAGCGTCTGCAGGGCGCGCTGCGGGTCGTCCATGATCGCGCTCTCGGTGATCTCGAGGCACATCGAGCCCGGGTTCAACGCCAGGGTGTCGATCAGGCGCTGCATCTTGGCCGGCAGGTCCTGATCGAGCAGGTCGCGGGTCGACAGGTTCACCGAGATCTTCAGGGCCGGCGCACCGGCGTTCATCTGGCGCAGCACCATCGCGCTGCGCTCGATCATCCAGCCGGTCAGTACGCGGATGAAGCCGGTCTGCTCGGCGAACGGTATGAACTTGCCCGGCGGCACCAGGCCGCGCTGCGGGTGCTGCCAGCGCACCAGCGCTTCGGCGCCGAGCACCGCGCCGGTGGCGAGCGAGATCTTGGGTTGCAGGTAGAGGCGCAACTGGTCGCGGTCGACCGCGGTGCGCAGTTCGCTCAGCAGCGACAGCGATTCGTCGCTGCTCATGTCGAGAGCCGCGTCGTAGACCTTCACGCCGAGCTGGTGCTGCTTGGCCGCGTACATCGCCAGCTCGGCGCGGCTGACCAGCGTGTCCGCCTCGACGCCGTGCGCGGGGCAGCAGGCGATGCCGATGCCGGCACCCAGGTCGACGGTGTGGTCGTCCAGCGAGATCGGGCGCTCGAAGGCGCGCTGGATGCGCTGCGCGATGCCGAGCGCGAGCGCGATGTCGGCGCTCGGCATCAGCATCGCGAACTCGTCGCCACCCAGGCGCGCCACCACGTCGTTGCTGCGCCGTGCCTCCTGCGTCAGGCGCTTGGCCACCTCCTGCAGCAGCCGGTCGCCGAAGCGGTGCCCGAGCACGTCGTTGACATGCTTGAAGCGGTCCAGGTCGAGCATCAGCACCGCGCACGGTTCGTTGCGGGCCTGTGCGTGCTGGATCGCGGCCCGCAGGTCGGCGCGGAACTGCTCGCGGTTCGGCAGCTGCGTGAGCCCGTCCTCGAAGGCCAGCCGGCGCACCTCGCCTTCCCGTTCGCGCACCGCCAGGCGCATGGTCTCGAAGGCCTGCGCCAGCTCGCCGATCTCGTCGTCCGTGCGCGCCGGCACAGCCTGCTCGTAGTCGCCCTGGCCGAGCCGGCGTGCCGAGCCGGCCAGTGTCTTCAACGGGGTGGTGATGCGGCGCGCGGTGTAGACGCTGACGACCGCGAACACCGCGATCGCCACCAGCGTGAAGGCCAGCAGGATCCACTGCAGGCGACGGTAGGGCGCGGTGGCTTCGTCCAGCGAGCGCATCAACACGGCCACCGTCTGCGGCTCGCCCTCGCGGCCCAGCGGCATGTCGCGCGCCAGCAGCTGGCCGCTGAGTCGGCTGCCGCCGTCGTCGGTCAGCGTCAGGGTGGCGTGGCGCTCCTTCTGCGACATCTGGTGGGTGGCCTGCGTCTCGCGCGCCAGAAGCCATTGCTCGACGAGCTGCGGCGAGGCCGCCGGGTCCAGCGTGGACTGCAGCACGTCCCAGCGCGGCGGGCTGCCGCGCTGCGTGAGCAGCGCGACGTCGATCGACGACAGCTGCTGCATCTCCTGCAGCAGGCTCGCCTCGATGCGGAAGCCCATCGCGACCCAGCCGATCGTCAGCGGCGCCTTCACCGGCACGGCCACCAGCTGGTAGGGCTCGCCGTCCAGCAGGACCAGGCGCTGCGTGGCGTCGGGGGCCGTGGCCAGCTGCCGCAGCGTGGGCAGGAAGCGCTCGGCGCCGTCGTGCGTGGCGGCCTTCAGGTTGAAGCGGGCATCGGTGAACACCGCCAGGCTCGCGCCGATGCGATCGCCCTGGTTGGCCAGCGCCGAGGCCAGCGTCTCGCCGTCGTTGCTGGCCACGGCGGCGCGGAAGCCGAAGTCGGACGCCAGCAGCCGCGCTGCATCGGTGAGCCGCCCCGCGTTCTGCGCCAGCAGGCGCTCGAACACCCGCTCGGCGGTGCGCAGCTCGGCGTTCACGGCGCTGCGGGCGTTGACGCTGATGCTGTTGCCGATCAGCAGCAGGCTGGCCAGCTGCACCACCAGCAGCAGGCCCAGGAACAGCGCGACGATGCGGAACTGCAGGCGCTTGGGCGTCATGAAGGCCGGCAGTGGCATCTCAGGGGGCCTTCGCGTCCAGCTTCACCGCGGCGGTGGCGGGGGTGCTGCCGAGCTTCAGTGGCTGGACCGGTGCCGGCCCGTCCACACCCAGCAGCGCGTGCCAGGTCTGCAGCTGGTGGTCGCCCGCGGGCAGCTCGAGCTGGGCGCGCCCGGCGCTGTCGGTGCGGGCGAAGTAGGGCGTGTCGACCACCCGGACGTAGGCGGTCATCGCGTCATGGATGTTGCAGCCGAGCACCGCGGTGCCGGGCTTGTCGAACACCACCGGTGCGGCCGGCGTGCCGGCGTAGAGCTTGAGCTCGAAGGTCTTGGTCGGCGAGAACGAATAGACGTGGTGGCGCACCGTGTCGAAGTTCGGGAAGCTGACGGCGGTGCCTGTCTGCACCGCCAGCACCGCAGGCGTGAAGCGCTTGTTCTTCTGGCCCAGCTCGGCGCTGACCCCGGGGGGTGCGGTGGGCGGGGTGCCCTTGACCTGCACCGCCACCACGGCGTCGGCCAGTGGCGTGCCCTCTTCGTCGGTCACCGTGATCACCAGCGGCACGGCATGAGCCGGCAGGCCGGCCAGCAGCAGGAGCAGGGTGGGCAATCCGGACAAACGGCGGTGCAGAGGCTTCATGGACGGGCAGGAGGCGATGGCGGCCGATCCGGGCCGGCCGGCGCGCATGATGCGCGAGCGCGAGCAATGGGGTGTCAGCCAGGGATATCGGCCGCGCGCGGACGTCCTGAAGGCGCGGCGACCCGACGCCTCAGGCCTGCAGAACGAGCCGCTGCGACGGGGTGCCGCGCGGCAGCTGGGCCGCCTGCATCGATCCCGCCAGCTGCAGCGCCAGCCGCTGCAGGCCGATCCAGGGGTCCTGCGGCCACTGCGGGTGCTTCAGACCCTTGACCAGGCCGTCACAGACATGGGCGGCCTCGATCAGGTGGTCGATCGTGCCGTCGCCGAGCCGGGGCAGCGCGCGCTCGAAGAGGCGTTCCTTGAGGCCCCAGATGCGGTTCTCGCGCAGCGCCATCGGCAGCGGCTTGCCGGCCGCGACGGCGTCCTTGCAGCGCCGCAATGCACGGATGTCCTCGGCCAGCGTCCAGTGCACCAGCACGGCAGCTTCGCCCTCGGCGCGCAGGCCGTCGAGCATGCGCAGCACGCGCGAGACCTGGCCGGCCAGCACCGCTTCACCGAGCTTGAAGACGCTGTAGCGCGCCACGTTCAGCACCGCCGCCTCGACCTGTTCGAAGCTCAGTTCGCCGGCCGGGTACAGCAGGCCGAGCTTGGTGAGCTCCTGCTGGGCCGCCAGCAGGTTGCCCTCGACCCGGTCGGCAAAGAAAGCCAGCGTGCGCTGCCCCTCCTCGTCGGCGGCGACGCGCTGGTTCTGCGCCGCGAGGCGCTGCGCGATCCACTGCGGCAGCGCCTGACGTTCCACCGGGTCGAGGCGCAGCGTCACGCCGGCCGATTCCAGCGCGCCGAACCAGGCACTGCCCGACTGCTGGCGGTCCAGCCGCGGCAGCGTGACCAGCGTCACCACGCCCTCGGGCAGGTGTTCGCAATAGTGCTGGAGCGCCTGCGACCCGTCCTTGCCCGGCTTGCCCGACGGGATGCGGATCTCGACGATCTTGGCCTCGGCGAACAGGCTCATCGAGCTGGCCGCGCCGAGCAGCGAACTCCAGTCGAAGTGCGCGCCGGCGACGTGGTGCACCTCGCGCTCGGTGTGCCCGGCATCGCGTGCCGCGGCGCGGATGGCGTCGCTCGCCTCCAGCGCCAGCAGCGGCTCGTCGCCGTGCAGCGTGTACAGCGGACGCAGGCCCTTCTTCAGATGCGCATCGAGCTGGTCGGGCTTGATCTGCATGCGCTTGCGAGCCTAAGGGGCCGGCACGGCGGCGAGCTGGCGCATCACCTGGTCGACGATGTCGCTCTGCATGCCGCGGTAGAGCATGGCCTCTTCCTGTTCCTTGGCGAGTGCGTTGGTCTCGTTGTAGCTCATGTCGCGGCTCAGCAGCAACTCGGTGTCGCGGATCAGCAGCCGCCCGCCCGGCGTGCGCAAGCGAAAGCGCAGCCGCGTGCGCAGCGTGAACTCGCGCACCTGTCCGGCGGCAGTCTGTGCGGCGACCGACTTGTCGCGCACGTCCTCCAGCGCCTCGAGCACCACCTGGGCCTGGGCCGGCGACTCGACCACGCGCGTTGTGCCGCTGGCCTCGATGCTGCGCCGCAATTGCTCGGTGAACGGCGAGCGCTGCGGGAAGCCGACCAGCTGCACCGTCGAGAAGCTCAGTTTCGGCGGGCGGCGCAGCTGGAAACCGCAGCCGGACAAGGCAAGGGCCGACAGCGCGAACGCGGCCTTCAGCGTGGTGCGACGGTGCAGAGGCGACATGCGGCTCACACCACCACGTTGACCAGCCGGCCGGGCACCACCACCACCTTCTTCGGCGTGCGGCCCTCGGCGAACTTCGCGAGCTCGGGGCTGGCCAGCGCAGCGGCCTCGATCGCCGCCCGGTCGGCCGACGCGGGCACCTTCAGCGCACCGCGCAGCTTGCCGTTGACCTGCAGCACCAGCTCGATCTCGTCCTGCACCAGCGCCTGTTCGTCGACCTCCGGCCAGGGCGCGTCGAGCAGGTCGCCGTGGGCCGCGGCGTAGCCGAGGTCCTGCCACAGCGCGTGCGCGATGTGCGGCGCGGCGGGGTAGAGCGCACGCAACAGGATGCCCAGGCCCTCGCGCAGCGCCGCGCGGTCGGCGGCGGTGTCGGCGAGCGCGGCGCTTTCCAGCGCATTGAGCAGCTTCATCGCGCCGGAGACGACAGTGTTGTACTGCAGGCGGTCGTAGTCGTGGCTCACCTGGCGCAGCAGCAGATGCACGTCGCGCCGCAGGTCGATGGCGGCGCGCGAGGCGTCGGCGAAGTCGGTGCCGGCGGCCTGCACTGCCTCGCGCTGCTTCGTCGCGAAGGCCCACAGCCGGCGCAGATAGCGGAAGCTGCCCTCGGCACCCGAGTCCGACCACGCGGCGCTCTGGTCCGGCGGGCCGGCGAACATCGTGAACAGGCGCGCCGTGTCGGCGCCGAACTTCGCGATGATGTCGCGCGGCTCGACCACGTTGTTCTTCGACTTCGACATCTTCTCGATGCCGCCCAGCTGCACCGGCTGGCCGTCCTCGCGCGCGATCGCACCGACCGGATGGCCCTTGTCGTCGAACTGCACCTCCACTTCGCTGGGGTAGAACCAGCGCTTCTTGCCCGAGGCGTCCTCGCGGTAATAGGACTCGTTGAGCAGCATGCCCTGGGTGAAGAGCTTCGTGAACGGCTCGTCGAACTTGACCAGCCCGCAGTCGCGCATCGCCTTGGTCCAGAAGCGCGCGTACAGCAGGTGCAGCACCGCGTGCTCGATGCCGCCGATGTACTGGTCCATCGGCATCCAGTAGTCGTTGCGCGAGTCGACCATCGCCGCGTCGCTGTCGGGGCAGCAGTAGCGCATGTAGTACCACGACGAATCGACGAAGGTGTCCATCGTGTCCGTCTCGCGCTTGGCCGGGGCGCCGCACTTCGGGCAGGCCACGTTCAGGAAGGCGGCGCTCTTGTTCAGCGGGTTGCCCGAGCCGTCGGGGATCAGGTCCTCGGGCAGCAGCACCGGCAGGTCCTGCTCGGGCACCGGCACGTCGCCGCACCCGGGGTTGTCGGACCCCGGTCCCGATCCGGTGCAATGGATGATGGGGATCGGCGTACCCCAGTAGCGCTGGCGGCTGATGCCCCAGTCGCGCAGGCGCCAGGTGGTCTTCTTGTCGCCCAGGCCCTGAGCGGCCAGCGCCGCGGCCACCGCGTCGACCGCCACCGGGTAGCTCAGTCCGCTCAGGTTGCCGGAGTTGATGGTCACGCCGCGCTGCTTGTCGGCATACCAGTCCTGCCAGTGGTCGTAGCTGAAGTGTTCGCCGTCGACGTGCACCACCTGCAAGATATCGATGCCGTACTTCTTGGCGAACGCGAAATCACGCTCGTCGTGGGCCGGCACGCCCATCACGGCGCCGTCGCCGTAGCCCATCAGCACGTAGTTGCCGACCCACACCGGCACCGGCGCGCCGCTCAGCGGATGCTTCACGAACAAGCCGGTCGGCCGGCCTTCCTTGTCCTTGGTGGCCAGTTCGGCCTCGGTCGTGCCGCCGGCCTTGCAGGTTTCGATGAAGGCGGCGAGGTCCGGGTCCGAGGCAGCGGCATGCGTCGCCAGCGGGTGCTCGGGTGCGACCGCGCAGAAGGTCACGCCCATGATGGTGTCGGCACGCGTCGTGAAGACGTGCATCAGGCCGTCGCCGACCAACGTGCCGTCGGCGTCGCGGATCTCGTGCGGGAAGGCGAAGCGCACGCCGGCGCTCTTGCCGATCCAGTGCTCCTGCATCAGCCGCACGCGCTCGGGCCAGCCGTGCAGGAAGCCGGGGCTGGCCGGGTCGGCGACGTTGGCCAGCAGTTCGTCGGCGTACTGCGTGATCGCGAGGTAGTAGCCCGGGATTTCGCGCCGTTCCACCGGGGCGCCGCTGCGCCAGCCGCGGCCGTCGATCACCTGCTCGTTGGCGAGCACGGTCTGGTCGACCGGGTCCCAGTTCACGACCTGTGTCTTCTTGTAGGCGATGCCCTTCTCGAGCAGCTTCAGGAAGAACCACTGGTTCCACTTGTAGTAACCCGGGTCGCAGGTGGCGACCTCGCGCGACCAGTCGAAGGCCAGCCCGAGCGGTTGCATCTGCGACTTCATGTCGGCGATGTTGTCGCGCGTCCACTGCGCCGGCGCCACCTTCTTGTCGATCGCCGCGTTCTCCGCCGGCAGGCCGAAGGCGTCCCAGCCCATCGGCATCAGGACGTTGTAGCCCTTCATGCGCAGGTAGCGCGCCATCATGTCGTTGATGGTGTAGTTGCGCACGTGGCCCATGTGCAGCTTGCCGCTGGGGTAGGGCAGCATCGAGCAGGCGTAGAACTTCGGGCGGCTCGTGTCCTCGACGACGCGGTGCGCGTCGCGCGCAGTCCAGTGCGCGTGGGCGGCGGCTTCGATCGCGCCGGGTTCGTAAGCGGAGGCGGGGGCTGGATGCGGGGTGCTCATGCAGGGCACGGGCGCTGCGATGGCGCCGTCTCGGGAAAGTCGATGGATTCTAGGGCGCGACCCGTCGAGGACGACGGGCGTGCCGTGGCGCTCAGTTCGAGGAAGGCGACGCGGCCTCGGTGGGTTGCGCGACGAAGGCGATGCGGTTGAGGCCGGCGCTCTGCAGTCGGCCGATCAGCGCGGCCACGCGGCCGTAGGGCACGGACTGGTCGGCGCGCAACTGCACCTCCAGACCGGGCTGGCGCCGGGCGGCTTCGCGGATGCGGGCGTCGAAGGCGGCGTCGGCCAGGGCCTCGTCGCCTAAATGGAGTGCGCCGTCGGGCGTGAGCGCGACGCTGACGAAGCTGGGCGTGTCGCTGGGCGTTGCGGCATCGGCCCGGGGCAGGTCGAGGCGCAGGCTCGAGGTCATCAGCGGGGCACTGATCATGAAGATCACCAGCAGCACCAGCATCACGTCGATCAGCGGCGTCATGTTGATGTCGCTCATCGGCTGCGGCAGCGCGGTGCGCTCCAGGCGACCGAAGGCCATGACGGTTCAGCCTCGCTCGGTGCCCGGGCGGGGCGCCGAGGCGTCGTCGAGCAGCATCTCGCGCAGGTCGTGGGCGAAGCCCTCGAGTTCGGCCTCGCAGGCGCCGACCAGCTTGCCGAACACGTTGTAGGCCAGCACCGCGGGGATCGCGACCGCGAGGCCGGCGGCCGTCATGACCAGGGCCTCGCCGACCGGGCCGGAGATGCGGTCGATGCTCAGGTTGCCGGCCGCGGCGATGCCGAGCAGCGCGTGGTAGATGCCCCAGACGGTGCCGAACAGGCCGATGAAGGGCGCCGTCGCGCCGATCGACGCGAGCAGCACCTGGCCGAACTGCAGTTGCATCAGCACGCCGTGCAAGGCGTCGCGCAGGCGGCGCGTGAGCTGCGAGGCGCGCGCGCCGGCGGCCTCGAGCGTGCCACCGCGGGCGGACTGCAGCCCGGCGTCGAGCAGGGGCACCAGCGCCGCCTCGCGATCGAAAATCTGCAACTGCGTGCGGGCTGCCGCCAGATCGGGCGCGGCCCAGAACGCCGGGACGGCGCGCGCGAGGTCGGCACGCACCCGGCGCAGCAGCCAGGACTTCCAGAAGATCAGCACCCACGCGCTGACCGACATCAGCAACAGCAGCGCGGCGACGAGGCGGGTGATCGCGTCACCCTCGGACCAGAAGTGCACGAGACCGCTGGTCACGTCGCCACGAGGCCCAGAACGGCCTCCATGCCGTAGAGGCCGCGCTGCTGGTCGGCGAGGAAACGCACCGCGCGCAGGCTGCCCTGGGCATAGGTGGCGCGACTGCTGGACTTGTGCGTGATTTCTATGCGCTCGCCGGTGCCGGCGAACAGCACGGTGTGATCGCCGACGATGTCGCCGCCGCGCACGGTGGCGAAGCCGATCGTCGACGGATCGCGTTCACCGGTGACGCCCTCGCGACCGTAGACCGCGCAGGACTTCAGATCGCGGCCCAGCGCGTCGGCCACCACTTCGCCCATCTTCAGCGCGGTGCCGCTGGGGGCGTCGACCTTGTGGCGGTGGTGGGCTCGATGATCTCGATGTCGTAGCCCTGGCTCAGTGCCTTGGCGGCGGTGGCCAGCAGTTGCAGAACCACATTCACGCCCACGCTCATGTTGGGCGCCATCACGATGGCGATGTGCTGCGCGGCCTCGGAGATGCGAGCCTTGCCGGCCTCGTCGAAACCGGTGGTGCCGATCACCAGCTGCACGCCGAGCTCGCGGCAGGCCTGCAAGTGGGCCAGCGTGCCCTCGGGGCGCGTGAAGTCGATCAGGACCTGGGCGTTCGCGAGCCCGGTACGCAGGTCGTCGGTGATCATCACGCCGCTGCGCTGGCCGAGGAAACCGGCGGCATCCTGCCCGAGCTGGGGGCTGTCGGGCCGGTCGAGCGCGCCCGCCAGCACACAGTCGTCCGAGGCCAGCACGGCCTCGATCAGCATGTGGCCCATGCGGCCCGACGCACCGGCGATCGCGATGCGGCGCCGTTCAGCCGCGGCCACCGCCTTCACGGCGTCGCCTCCAGCGGCGGGTAGTCGCGGGCCGGGCCCTGCGGCGCGCTGTTCGGCTCCGGGATGCTGCCCTTGGCGGGCATCGGCAGCGCCTTGAGCTGTTCGTCGTTCAAGGCCAGGGTCGGCACCTTGGCGCCTTTCGTGCTCTTGGTGTCGATCGACGACACGAAGTCGCGCTCGCTCGGCAGTTCGTCGGCCTCGAAGGATTTCATCGTGTCGCCATCGAACAGCACGGTGACGCGGCGCTGCTGGTAGGCTGCGCCCGGGCGCCGGATCGTGAACACGTAGTCCCAGCGGTCGGCGTGGAAGATGTCGGCGAGCAGCGGTGACCCCAGGGTGTCACGGACCTGCGCCCGCGTCATGCCGGGCTTGACGGCAGCAGCCATCTCCTGCGTCACGACGTTGCCTGAACAACCTCGACGCGATAAGGGGTGATCAGCCCGAACAGGCGGTCCGACGTGGAGCGCATGGAACTGCAGCCGCCGAGCACGACGGACGCCAGCAGCAGGCACAGGGCACGGAGATGGGGCGAGGAAGGCATGGACATCGGTGCAGCAGGCGGGCCGCTGCGAGAGCGACGGGGTGCCCGCCGCACCAGGGCCGCAGGCTCGATATGATCCAAGAATTCTAGTGGAGCCCACCTGCCCCGAGGACCTGCCGATGACCACCCATGCCGAAGACCTCAAGAGCAGCGGACTCAAGGCCACCCTGCCGCGCCTCAAGATCCTCGAGGTGTTCCAGACCTCGGCGGTGCGCCACCTGACGGCCGAGGACGTCTACAAGCACTTGCTGGCCGACGGTTCCGACATCGGCCTGGCCACGGTCTACCGGGTGCTGATGCAGTTCGAGCAGGCCGGCATCCTGTCTCGCAATCACTTCGAGTCGGGCAAGTCGGTGTTCGAGCTCAACGAGGGCAAGCACCATGACCATCTGGTGTGCGTCGTGTGCGGGCGGGTCGAGGAGTTCTACGACGCCGAGATCGAGAAGCGCCAGCTGCAGATTGCCCGCGAGCGAGGCTACGAGCTGCAGGACCACTCGCTCGCGCTCTACGTGATCTGCGGGCGCGACGGCTGCAAGGGCAGCAACTCGCCGCGCTGACCGACGTTCAGATCGGTTCGTCGCCTTCCATCGCGATGCGATGGCGGGCGATGAACTCCTGGTAGGTGTCGATGCCGCGCAGCTTCAGGATGGTGTTGCGCACTGCGGCTTCGACCAGCACGGCGAGGTTGCGGCCGGCGTCGACCGCGATCACCGCCTTCAGCACCGGTACGTCGAGGACGTCTTCGTAAAGCGGCTCGTAGGGCAGCCGTTCGAAGTCGCGCTCCATCGTCTCCTTCCGCACCAGGTGCACGATGAGCTTGAGGCGCATCTTGCGACGCACCGCGGTCTCACCGAAGATCGCCTTGATGTCGAGCAGGCCGATCCCGCGCACCTCGAGCAGGTTCAGCAGCAGGTCGGGGCAGCGGCCTTCCAGGGCCGTCTGCGACACCCGGTACAGGTCGACTGCGTCGTCCGCCACGAGGCCGTGGCCGCGCGAGATCAGCTCCAGGCCGAGTTCGCTCTTGCCCAGGCCGGACTCGCCGGTCAGCAGCACGCCCAGGCCGAGGATGTCCATGAACACGCCGTGCCGCGTGGTGCGGTCGGCGAAGTGCTGGCTCAGGTGGGCGCGCAGCACGTCGATCACATGGCCGGCGGATTCCTCGGTCACGAACAGGGGGATGTCGGCGCGTTCGCACATCGCGACCAGCCGGTCCGGCGGCGTCTGCTGGTCGGCCACGATCACCACCGGCGGTTCCAGCGTCACGATGCGCGAGATGCGACGTTCCTGGTCTTCCGGGGGAACGTCGACGAGGTAGCGCACCTCGCGTCGCCCGACGATCTGCACGCGATAGGGGTGGATGTAGTTCAGGTAGCCCACCAGGTCGGCGGCCGACTGGGCATCGCGCACCGCGACCTCGTCGAAGCGGCGCTCCGGGTGGGCGTGGCCGGCAAGCCATTCCCAGCGCAGCGCGGTGCGGTGAGCCTCGAACAGCGCTTCTGCGCTGATGACGGTGGGCTTCATTGACCGCCTCGGATCGCGCCAGCCGTTGCGCAGCAAGGCACGCGCGGACGCGGTGCTGCAGAACGAACGGATTGGGGCTTCATTGACCGCCTCGGATCGCGCCAGCCGTTGCGCAGCAAGGCACGCGCGGATTCGGTGTCGCAAGACGAGCGGGTTGGGGCTGCTTCATGGCATCGCCCCCGATGCAAGCCCGCTGCACCGTTCGACCCGGGACCGGCAGGTCGCTCACGCGACCGACTTCAGCGGTTCCCAGTTGGCAATCAACTCGTGGAGCTTGGCGGCGTCGGGCTCTGCCTTGAGCTTGTCGCGCAGGGCCCGGTCCGACAGCAGTTCGGCAATCTCCGAGAGGATCTCGAGGTGTCGCTGTGTGGCCGCTTCGGGCACCAGCAGGAAGATCAGCAGCGACACAGGTTCGTCGTCCGGTGCGTCGAAACCGATCGGCTGCTGCATGCGGATCACCGCCGCGAGCGGGTTCTTCAGCCCCTTGATCCGGCCGTGCGGGATGGCCACGCCATGTCCCAGGCCGGTGGATCCCAGGCGTTCACGGGCGAACAGGTTGTCGGTGACCGTCGCCCGTGCGATCGCGTGCCGGTTCTCGAACAGCAGGCCCGCCTGCTCGAACACGCGCTTCTTGCTGGTGGCGTCCACATCCACCAGCACGTTGCTGGCGGGCAGGATGGCGGAGAGACGGTTCATCTAGGGGCAGCGCCGGTTTCGACGAGAGGGGCCTTGGCCAGCGCTTCGCAACAAACGAGTGACAAATTATAGGAAGGAGGCCGGCCCCGAGTCTCAGGCGAGCCCTCCAGTCCCCGCGATGAGGTGCCTGCGGTTGCGGTGCGGCAACGACTTCCCGTCCGATCGGCAAGAACAAAGCGGCCCGCAGGCCGCTCCTTTATGGTCCGTGATCCTTGCGGTGGGCTTACTGCAGATCTGGTGCATCGAGGCGCTTGGCCGAGGCGTGGTGGTGGTCCTGCACCTTGTCCTTGTGGCGGCAGACCTGGCGGTCGAGCTTGTCCATCAGCTCGTCGATGGCGGCGTACAGGTCTTCGTGGGCCGATTCGACGAAGATGTCCTTGCCCTTGACGTGCACGTTGACCTCGGCCTTCTGCCGCTTCTCCTTCTCCTTCTGCTTCTCGACGCTCAGCAGGACATTGATGTCGACGACCTGATCGAAATGTCGAGTGACCCGATCTAGCTTTGTAAGTACATACTCACGCAGAGAAGGCGTCACTTCGAGATGGTGTCCGCTGATCGTCAGGTTCATAAGTTCGCCTTTCACTGAGGGTTGAGAAGGAAACCAGCGACGCAGGGACACGACATGCCGTGCCCCGACGGTCCGGTTCAGTGTGCGCCCGACGCTGCGGCGTGACAAGCCGATGACCAAGCCGGAAACGGGCCGCAGCGGGCTCGGCGCCTTGGCGCGAATGCCATAATCCTTGGGTTTCGTTGTCGGAGCTTCCGTTGGACACCACCCCACCTCGGTGACCGTCCACTCCAACCGCTTCCGCGCCACTTCGGGTGGCGCGATACCGCAGGGAGTGAGACGGTCTCGATCTCACTTCCCAAGCCGACCCCGAGCCCAGCTTCCGGGGTCGAATCCGCGGCGCGTCGGCCCGCGCGGTTGTTGGAGTTCGCATGCTGAACGTCTTCACGCTCGCCAATGGGCGGCTGTTCCAAGAAGAAATCGAGAGCGCGGCAGCGCTCGCCCATGTGCGGCCGGTGTGGGTCGACCTGGAAAGCCCGACGCCCGAGGAAAAGGGTTGGCTGGCCGGTCGCTTCGGACTGCACATTCCCGAGAACATCGTCGACGACGATCTGGAGGAGTCCGCCCGCTTCTACGAGGAAGACAACGGCGAACTGCACATCCGCTCCGACTTCCTGATCCACGACGAGGCGACACGAAATGTCCGCGTGGCGTTCATCCTGCACGACAAGGTGCTTTTTTCGGTGCATGCCGAGGACCTGCCGGTGTTCCGCCTGCTGCGGTTGCGGGCGCGCCGCACGCCGGCGCTGATCGAAGACGCCAAGGACGTGCTGCTCAAGCTCTACGACGCCGACGCCGAGTACTCGGCCGATTCGCTCGAGGGCATCTACGACGAATTGGAGAAGGTGTCGTCGCGCGTGCTGCAGTCGGAGGTGAACGACCAGACCGCCGCCGAGGTGCTGGCCGCCATCGCGCGCCAGGAAGACTTGAACGGCCGCATCCGCCGCAACGTGATGGACACGCGACGCGCGGTCAGCTTCATGATGCGCAGCCGCCTGCTCAATGCCGAGCAGTTCGAGGAGGCGCGCCAGATCCTGCGCGACATCGACTCGCTGGATTCGCACACCGCCTTCCTGTTCGACAAGATCAACTTCCTGATGGATGCCATCGTCGGCTTCATCAACATCAACCAGAACAAGATCATCAAGTTGTTCTCGGTGGCCAGCGTCGCGCTGCTGCCGCCGACGCTGATCGCCAGCATCTACGGCATGAACTTCAAGGCGATGCCGGAACTCGACTGGAGCCTGGGCTATCCGTACGCGCTGGGCCTGATGGTCGCGTCGGTGATCGCGCCGTTCTGGTATTTCCGTCGCAAGGGTTGGCTGTGATGGCGGCGCGGGGTCTCCGCGCTGCCGGTGAGACGCGATGAGCTCCGATGCTCCCGTGGGCCGCGGGCTCTGGCGCATCGGGGCGGGCACGACGCTGGTGGTGCTGGCCTTCAGCGTCGTCAACCCGGTGCTCGCCGTGACGCTTCAGCGCCGGGGTGTGAACGCTGGCGCGATCGGCCTGTTCGCGATGCTGCCCTTCCTGACCGTGGCGACGATGATCCCGGTGATGCCGCGCGTGTTCGCGCGCCTCGGCGTGATCCGCGCCTACCGGGGCGGCTTGGTGCTGGGCGTGCTGTCACTGGCGGGCTATGCGCTGACCGACAGCTATCTCGCTTGGTGTTGCTGGTCGGTGCTCGGCGCATTGGGCGCGGCGGCCGAATGGAACGGCACCGAGGCGCTGATCGCCTTCAACGCGCCGCCGGCCCGGCGCGGCCGCTTCACCGGGATGTACCAGACCGCGCTGGGCGCAGCTCTCGCGGTCGGTCCCTTGCTGCCCGGTGCGCTGCAATGGCTGTTGCCCGCGGGGCAGCCTCTGCACACGGTTGCTGCTGTGGGGCGCCGCCGCCATCTACGCGCTGGCGCTGGGGGTCACGGCCGGCCCCGCGGTCGGCCGTCTGCGGGCCTCGCACACCGGCGGCGGCCGCGACAGCCTGCGGGCCGCGCTGCGGGCGCGGCCGGCACTGGTGTGGATTGCCTTCGCGGGTGGTGTGTTCGAGGCGGGCCTCGGTGGCATCACCGCGGCCTATGGGTCGCAGCTCGGCATGTCGCTCGGCGTGGCGACGTCGATCGCCGGCGCGCTGGGCGTCGGCAGCTTCGTGCTGCAGTACCCGGCCGGCTGGCTGGCGGACCACGCGCCGGTGCGGCGGGTGTTCGGCGTCGCCGGTGCCTTGTTGCTGCTGTCGGTGCTGGCCTTCGGCCTGGCACCCCGCGTGGCCGCGTTGTTCTGGGTGGCGGCTTTCCTGTGGGGCGCGATCGGCGGCGCGCTCTACACCTTGACGATGGTCCGCGTGGCGCACGAGTTCACCGGTCGCTCCACCATCGCCGGCACCGCAGCGATGATCACCGGCTACACCGCCGGCGGCGCCGTCGGGCCGGCGGTCAGCGGCCTGATGCTCGAACGCTGCGGTGTGCCGGGGCAGTCGCTTTGGCTGGCCGCGCTCGCCGTCAGCGTGATCGCCGTGGCACTGCGCATGCGTGCCGGACCCGAGGTCCCTGAACCGGCGGTCCCTCAGCGGCTGGCACGGCGCTTGAGCCAGCGCATCAGCACGCCGATCGCTGGCAGCTTCTCGTACAGCTCCTCGGCGGCATCCCAGTAATCACGATGCTGCGCGATCCGGCCGTCGGCGGCGAAGCGCAGGTGCGAGGCGCCGCGCACCGTCTGCAACTCGTAGCGGTAGCGCCTGAAGCGGAACAGGAAGTCCCAGGTCAGCAGGCACTGGTCGCCTTGCACGATGACGTCCCGCACCACGAAGCGCGGTTCGTCGAGCGCGTCGAACATGTGGGCGAACACCGCCTGCACGGCAGCCTGCCCCTCGACCTCGTTGAAGGGGTCCTTGAACAGCGCGCCTTCGGTGTAGATCTCGCCCAGGCGCGGCAGGTCCGCGCGGGTGAGGTGCTCGAAGCGTGCGATCACGCGTGCGACGCGGGAGTCGTCGGTGGATGCGGACATCACAGACCCGTGGCGCGGCGCACCGCCTTGAAGTACAGGCCGTCACCCACGTGGCTCAGCAACTTCATCCACAGCGTGAAGCGCTTCGGGAAGTGCAGCTCGAAGACGCCCGAGGCCCAGCCCGCGAGAATGGCCTGCGCCGCCTGCTCGGGGGTCAGCAGCGCCGGCATCGCGAAGTCGTTCTGCGCCGTCAGCGGCGACTCGACGAAGCCGGGGTTGACGATCGACACGCCGATGCCCTTCGCGTGCAGGTCGAGGTAGAGCGTCTGCGCCAGGTTGATCAGCGCCGCCTTCGTCGGCCCGTAGGCCAGCGAGTTCGGCAGTCCGCGGTAGCCGGCCACGCTGCCGACCAGGCTCAAGTGCCCTCCCGAGCCGGCCGCGGCCTGCTCGAGCAGCCCGGGCAGCACCGCGTCGACCAGATGCAGCGCGCCGACATAGTTGACCTGCTGGTGCAGCAGCATCTCGTCGAGGTCGAAGGCCGTGGCGCGCTGCGGCTTGTAGTGGCCCGCGCAGTACATCGCGAGATCGATACGACCCATCAGGCCCCGCACGCGGCGCGCGGCGGCCTGCATCGCGGCACGGTCGGTCGCGTCGAGCACCACCGCATGGCTGCCGGGATGCTCCTGCACGAAGCGCTCGAGGTCCGCCGCCTTGCGGGCCGACACCACCACGGTCGCCCCCTGCGCATGCAGCGCCGACGCGGTGGCGCGACCGATGCCGCTGGAGGCGCCGACCAGCCAGGCGAGCTGGCCGGACCACTCGGTAAGGGGGGGATTCAGGGACACGGAGGCTCAGCGCTTGTAGAAGGACAACGTGACCTCGCCGAGGCGGACACCGAACTTGCTCATCACTGCCTTGTTCAGCATCACGCGCTCGTCCATCAGGTACATCCAGTCGTCGAACTGCACGTCGATGACCCTGCCGTCCACCGGCAGGCGCAGCGTGTAGCGCCAGTTGAAGGCGTTGCCCGCGGCCTGTCCCTGTGCCTCGCCGCTCACGTCGTCTGCGGTGCCGGTGTAGCGGCCGCCGTCGAGCTTCTTCAGGCGCCAGACGCGGCGCTGTTTCGTGCCGTCGCTGTAGGTGAAGTCCTCGTCGAGCACGCCGTCGTGGCCCTGCCAGCTGCACTTCATCACCACGCGGAAGCGCTTGACGACCTTGCCCGAGCGGTCGGTGAACACGCCATGGGCGTCGAGCGTGCCGTTGAAGTACTGGGCGAGGTCGAGCGTCGGCTGCTCGGCGGCGTAGTCTGCGACGGTCGGGCCGGCGCAGCCGGTCAGGCCGCCGGTGGCCGCGAGTGCCACGGTGGCGCCGACGGCCGCCAGCAGGGTGCGCTTGTTCATGCGAAATCTCCAGCGTCGGGGTGGCGCAGCCACAGCGCCCACAGCAGCAGCGCGGCGCCGAGCTTCAGCGCGCACGGCAGCAGGCAGTAGGCGAAGCTCAGCGCGGCGAGCGCCTGGGGGTCTCGCGCACCGGTCTCGTAGCCCGTGGCCTGCAGCAACGGCAAGGCCACGCCCGCGGCGAGCGCGAGGTTGAGCTTGGTCGCGAAGTTCCACCAGCCGAGGTAGGCGCCCTCGCCGTGGCCGGCGTGGCCAGCACGCTGGATCACGCCGGTCAGCAGCGCGCCGGGTAGCGTGAGGTCGGCGCCGAGCGCCGCGCCGCTGGCGATGCACACCGCGAGGAAGCCGAGCGTGTCGCCGGCGCCCAGCGTCGCGGCCCAGCCGAAGGTGGCAATCGCCAGCCCCATGCCGGCGAGCCAACTGCGCGCCAGGCCGAAGCGGGCGACGCTGCGCAGCCACAGCGGGATCGATAGCGCGCCGGCCGCGAAGTACGCCGCCAGGAAAGCCGGCTCCCAGGCCGGTGCCTGCAACCGGTCGCGGATGAAGAACAGCACCAGCGTGGCCGGTACTGCGCTGGCGATGCCGTTGACGATGAAGATCGCCAGCAGGCGTCGAAACGCCGTCACGCGAAACGGCTGCACCGATGCGGCGCCACCGGTGGCCAGAGGAGGGCGAAGCACCGCCCTTGGTGCCTGCCGCAGCAGCGCCAGCCCGGCCAGCAGCAGCACCGCGAACACCAGCGTGGTGGCCTGCAGGCCGGACGCCGACGGCAGCACGCTGGCGATCAGCACGCCCACCACCGCGGCCCCTTCGCGCCACGCGACCACGCGGGCGCGGCCCGCCTCGTCGCCGCCGAGCCGTGCCCCCCAGGCCTGGTGGACCACCGAGACCACGCTGTAGCCCAGGTAGGTGAAGACCAGACCGATCGAGCACCACGCGAGCAGGGCCGCCGTGCCTTCGACGGCGGGAAAGAACAGCGCTCGAAAGCCGGTCGCGAGCACCAGCGCCGCGATCGTGGCGGCCCACCACGCTGACAGGACCTTCCGCGCGAACAGCCGGTCCACCCAGCGGCCGATCAGGGGGTCGGCCAGCGCGTCCAGCAGACGCGCGGCGAGCAGCACGGCGCCGAGCGCGGCCAGCGGCACGCCGAACTGCGCCGCGTAGTGGTTCGGCAGCAGCACGTACAGCGGCAGTGCGACGAAGGCCAGCGGCAGGCCGAGGGCGCCGTAGCGCAGGCCGTCGCCGGACGAAGCCAGCCCGGCTGTGGCGGGCGGCAGGCCGAGCGCTGCCATGGCCCGCTCGCTCATGGCGTGTCCCCGAGCAGCGATCGCCGCAGCGCCGGCTGCGAGGTCTGCGGACCGAGCCAGATGCCGAAGAAGCGCTGCGCGAATGTGGGGTCGCGCAGCTCGCCGGCCGGCTGGCCGTTGAAGTAGAAGCGCGCCATCTCGCCCGGCCGGTGCACCCCGGTGATCCGGGAGCCGGCCACCACGTTGGGGAAGGTCGTCGTCATGAAGGCCAGCCAGCCCTGTCGCTGAGCGTCGGGCAGCGGGCCGGCGCGCTGCATCTCGTCGATCGAGCGCTCGGCGATCTTCTCGCCGTCGAGCGAGCGGGCGTACTCGAGCTCGAGCGCGAAGCGGTGCGCCGCATAGTCCTCCCGGCTGGGGGCGGTGGCGGGATAGTCGGGGCCCACCCACAACCGGGCGTCGTAGATGTGCAGGCCGAAGTAGCGCAGACGGCCGCTGCCCTGCAGGCGTGCGCCTGGCAGCTCGGCCAGCGCCTCGGCCGGAGGCCTGGCCGCGGCTTGCGCCCGCAGCGCCGGCACGG